>DATMSZ010000460.1:0-2482 GCA_035565175.1 Pseudosphingobacterium sp. | reverse complement strand
CTAATGATTCTTATAATACCTTTCAGCTTAATATTTCCCTGGATAAAAAGGATAAACTCCTTACATGCTATTTCATTTATCAACATATAATTTTGGAAGAAATTAAAAGTATAGACAGCGAAGATTTGATAAAAGTCCAATGGTAGTATCTGAGCTAACAGGATTATCGTGCCAGGTTCGACAACCAACGCAAAGAGCGCAATGCATGGGGCATTCTCAAGGTATCGAAAATCTTTCAGAAATTGATGATTAGGTATTAATTGAATGAGATTGCATTAGGTGTTAGCTATATAGATTTGGATATCAAAGAGAATTACGCTATAGATAAAACAGCTAAAAAGTTGAAGTAGAAGATAAGCAATATGATTACGACGCAAGGTTCTATGACCCCAAGATAGGCGGATAGGGAAGTGTGTATTCTCTGACGGATATGTATGAAGACATGTGGCGGAACCTTAGGAGAGTTAACGTATGATGCGTCTGGAGATACACTAAAAACCGTTAATGGAAAACGGAATACGTGTATAAATACTGAGGTACGAGAAATTTCGAGAGTAAAATTATATTATGGAGGTTTACAAAGTTACATTCAAACATCATTTACGGAACGGTTGGTTAATTATTCTAGGAATAATACTATGTGTCTTTTTTCCATACTTTATGGTTTTTAAAACAAATGAAAGGATTGAGGTCTTTTCTATTATTTCGATATTTCTTTTCGTCCTTACGGCTATACCTATAATAGTGGTTCATTTGAATTACTATACAGTCAATAAAGGGGATGTTCTCAAGTATGCCTATCAAGAAAGAGAAATCATTATAACACACAAGGGGATTTCAATAAATTTCAGCCTTGATGACATTGAAGAAGTAATTCGTTATATGTCTTTCAATTTTGCAGCGAATAGATCGTCCGTATTACCCTGGGATGGTTATAATCATGCTGTAGTTCGTTTAAAAAATGGAAGGGAATTCACCATCACCAGCTTATTGGTTCCGAATTTGAATATTCCCATAGAGGGAGATCGGATAATAATAAAAAGAGGGTTATACCGATTGGCTAAGAAGTATTGATAGCAACAAAAGTTGAGTTTTATGGCAGTTGCCTACACCTCAAATTAAAAGAGATTGACGCAGATGCACAGAGATAGCTGCAGAATTGTTTTCATGAACTCAAATTATATTTAGATAGTAATTACAAATGAAGGCTACTGCTTTTAAGATATACCTGATTTGGATTGTTTGTTTCCTGTCGTTCTGCATGGTAGTAATACTGTTGAAGAGCACTGGCGATTCTGTAGGGGAGCAATCGCCAATGACACCGTTCTTTACTGCAGGTGATATCTTTTTGACAAGACTATTTGTGATAAGTGTATTTACAAGCTTTGTCTTTTGGCGTTGCTTTAAAAGATGCTGGTATCTAAATTTATCGATAATTTTATCTACGGGATATTTATTGTTTTCAACTTATATTTTTTAACGAAATAAATGTGCTGCGAGTTTTTAAACAGAAAAAGCGGCATAGATGATGGATTTGTGGTTAACTCAAATGGGGCCAGGCCACACAAACCTTATAATAATGAAATTAAGAATCTTAGTATTATTTGTAATGACTGTTTGCTTAACAAATGCATTAAATGCACAAGCGATTGATGATCACTTATGCTGGAAATACTTCAAGTTGACAGATGAGTTAAGAAAAGGTGATCCGATACCGGAAGAAGACTGGAACAAATTTCTGGCAGATGAGGCAATTGAGGTATACATGAAAGATCAGGGAGTAGATACTGCATTTTTGGATACATATAGAAAAACTATGGAAGTCGTTTATATGCCACAAAATGAATCTATTTTGAAGAGAAGATTGAAAGATCCGAATAAATACTGGTGGACTTATATTATCAATGAATATAAAGTACATGAACAGGATATGAAAACGTATTTGACGAAGATTAGACAGAATCCTAATGGCTATTTAGACACTTGCTATGAATACGCTTATAGAATGTTGCCCAAAAAGGCGCATAAGAGAGTCGACAATTATAGGTTTTCAATTATTCCTTTACATACAGATGCACATATCGAAAACGGTTGGATTGTTTGCACCTTAATGTGTGCCTATTTTAACGATAAAAATAAAGCGGGAATTTTAATTGGGCATGAGTTACATCATGAGTTAAGACCTAGGTCCCATTTTACACCCGATAAGGAAGATGAAGCCATCATCGAAGTTTTGCAAAGAATTTTAAATGAGGGCAGTGCTGATCTGGTCGACAAGAGCTATCAGGGAGAAGATGCCTATGCACTGTTAGAATTTCAACGTGGATATCCAGAGACCTTCTTGGAAGAAGGGCCAAAGGTGTTATCAAATATTGATTCATTACTAACTGACGAGCGGGTTGAAAAATCTTCTTTAACATTAAAAAGATTGTTGAACACATGGAATACAAGTGGACATATTCCAGGATATTACATGATGAAT
>DATMSZ010000459.1:0-3627 GCA_035565175.1 Pseudosphingobacterium sp. | reverse complement strand
TTTTCAAGTCTGGTAAATATAATCAGATCCCTAAGTTTTTCCAAGACGGGTTATTTCGATAAGTTATTGCAATTTTTGCAACAACTCATTGATTGATCAGTTCCTTTGGCTAAAAGTAGCTTTAAGCCAGCTTCAAAAATGAATGAACTTGAGATGTTGGTATATGCAGAAGCCCAGGCTGAGCTGGGAATCATTACCCAATCCGACATTGACAAAACAATTAATGCCTTACGCAAACGGGTAGGTATGTCTAACGGTTTGTTACAATTAGCTAATATTCCGCCAGATCCCAACCGGGAGTTTCCTACGCTATCGCCTATCCTAAATGAAATTCGCAGGGAGCGCAAAATTGAACTGGCGGCGGAGTGGTATCGGATAGATGACATTTTTTGTTGGGCGGCAGCAGATGAGGTGCTTGTTGGCAAACACCCATTGAGTGCATTCAGGAAGCATGGGAAAACTATCCCTGCGCTACAGTCGTTTTTGTCAGGCACTGGCCACTGTCCCGTCAATGCACAGGGATATATTGACCCTTACAAGCCCTATGGGGCCATGGATCAGGAGTGTAGATTCAGCCTGAAACGGGGTTATCTATTGAAGATTTTAAAAGGTAGTTCGAATTGTTCGGAATTTCCGAATATCACTCTCTGTTTACAAAAAACAAATGTCTACGATTCGTAAACATTTGTTTTTTGTAAACAGATGGTTGTCGAAATTTGGCATCTTAACTCACATAAAATAGTTGTTGTCAAAAATCATTTTCCCCAAATTGTAAGTTATTAATCACTTTATTTTGAGTAAGGTCAAAAAAGGAGTGCTCACCATCTTTAACAAAGCCAAAAGATAAATTATCAATCCACTTACAGGATAAGGCCATTTTATAAGTGCTATCATACCAGTGCCAGTTCCGTTTTTCAATTAACACAACTTCCCTTATTTCAATTCCCGTGATTACGGCGCTGAGAATGGCGGTTTCTGCCGTTTTGCGCAAAATAATTTGGCCTGTATATTTTTTGTCTCTCGATTTTTGGGCAGGATATCGTTTCTCGAATTGGAAGTTACTATGAATTACATGATCGTAAGCTTTATTGAAAGGTTCCTTCTCCCAATTATATACTTCTCCTGTTTCCAGAATAGTTGCATGTAACAGCCCGAGTATATACCGATACTAATCTGTTTTTGCAAGGCTGAGATATTGGTATTCATCAATAATACCATTGAAGCTGCAGATCGATCCGAAATAGTTTGGAGTATCCCAATTCCTATATGCTCCCAGATGAATGCAAATTCGACCCGTCTTGGGCGGCTTATAGCCATTTAAACTGTTGTGGTAGAAGTCGGCAATGTAATTAACCGTGTTTCTGAAATCCCAATCCAGCGGCGCATCCCTGATGACCGTGCCGAAATAGTAAATTGTAATATCCTGAAGTGGAGCACCCATATCAACAGTTTTGAATCTTTGAGATGTTCACTATGAAACTGCTATGCGTCATTGTGGTAAACCTACAAAATGGATTTACCTTCCGGAACGTAACAGGTAGTAAATACAGCTACCGGGCCATACCGTCTTAAGTTACTATGTTTTATTAATTTTACCCAAAAAAGGGCTATCTTAAAAAGTTACTATTGATTTCTATATGCAACAGTGGAACAGCAAAATAGACCCGGTATTAAAAGACTCCGTTCAAACTATCTTAATTCTTGATAGTGCTGATCCTCCTGAGCCTGAAGATTTGCCCATATTTACCAACGGCATGTCGGCTTTATTGTGTACATCACAGAACAGGGAAAATCACCTGACACTGTTCGGAAAGGCGGTTCCAACAGAAAAGTGGGCTGAATGGGGTAAGGCTACCCTGATCGCATTTTTCTTCAAACCATTTGCCATAGGCCCGGTTTTTAAGCTATCTGCGCAGCAACTAAAAAATGAAGCTATCGGGCTGAATCGTTGGAATCCGCAAAAGGCGATGGCATTGACCATTCAATTGGCCTATGCTCAGTCAACAGCCGAAAAAGTAGAGGTGCTGCACCAGTTTATTCTTTCCCAGGTCACAGCTAACCAACGGGAATGTATGATCATCCGGTATGCTACCGACAAAATGTTGGAAAACCCCGAAGCTGATGTGTTAGCGCAGATGCTGCAGGAACTCAGCCTTACGGAAAGAACATTTCAACGGATCTTTAAAAAATACGTAGGTATAACGGCCAATGAATACCGGCGGATCTGCCAGTTCCAGATGGCTTTTTACCAGTTAAAGTCAGGGCAGTTTGATAAATTGACCGATGTGGCATATGCCAATGGTTATTTTGATCAGAGCCATTATATCCGTTCTTTTAGGGAATTTACAGCAACCACCCCCAATGATTACCTGCAATTTGGACTAAAGAAAAAATAATGTCGGTTTTGTACAAGGCCATGTTTGGTGGCTGGTTCATCTTTACACAAAATTTAAAATGTATGAAAGAACTAATCACACCTTGCTTATGGTTCGATAACCAGGCAAAAGAAGCCGCCGCATTGTATTGCAAATTAATTCCCGGCGCAAAAATAGTGATGCAGTCGCCTATCGTCACCGAAATAGAGATAGCCGGACAGCATATTACTTTATTAGATGGTGGTCCGATGTACAGACCCAATCCATCTATTTCATTGTATTATATCTGTGAAACAGAAGAAGAATTAAAGAACATCTGGGAAGGGTTATCGGGCGAGGGCTTTATACTGATGCCTTTGGACAAGTATCCCTGGAGTGAAAAATACGGTTGGGTGAGCGACCGGTTTGGCATTTCATGGCAGGTTACCCTGGGAACAGTAGCCGCAGTGGGGCAAAAGATCACGCCCTTTTTGATGTTTGTCGGAGATCAATATGGCCGTGTGGAAGAAGCTATCCGGCACTATACTTCCATATTCCAAAATTCAGAGGCAGGAGAGATACTCCGTTATTCACAGAATGAGCAACCCGATATAGAGGGAAAAGTAAAGCACGCCGTGATAACCCTTAGTGGGCAGAAGTTTATGCTAATGGAAAGTGCACATGCTCACAAATTTGCGTTTAACGAAGGCGTTTCCCTAACGATCCATTGCAACACGCAGGAAGAAATAGATCACTATTGGGAAAAATTAACCGAAAGCGGTGAGGAAAGCAGATGCGGTTGGTTAAAAGATAAATTTGGAGTTTCCTGGCAGGTAATACCTACCATTCTCGGAAAATTAATGACCGACCCCAACAAGGCCGGGAAAGCGGCCCAGGCTTTTATGCAAATGCGAAAATTTGACATTGAACAGATTGTGCAGGCAACGCTTGAGTGAATTATAGAAAGGTCATATTAGCTATCAGATAAGATTATTTTACCGGGAAAAGTTGAACTGTTTTCCCGATCGCGGCTTTGCTTTATTTTGTGCACAGGTGGCTGCTGTGACAGAAGCAAAGCCGCAAATTCGGACAACTGTGTTAATCGTTATTTACAAGCAAAAGCATTAAAATGTAAGCTGCATTGGTTTTTATTTTTGATGCACTATTATTGAGATATATTTACATATTACTGAAAAAACCCCGCAATCATCCCTCCAACCCTCACGAATATCGCCTGAAATCCCACGAATATATACCCGGCTTCTTACATTTT
>DATMSZ010000458.1:0-11430 GCA_035565175.1 Pseudosphingobacterium sp. | reverse complement strand
GCGCCTGCTGATCCGGCACCTAAAATAATATGGCTATAGATCTGCTGACTATTCCTTTTTTTTGGCGATGTAAATGATTTGTTTTTAGTCATTTAGTTTAATTTTTTCTAAGAGAATTTTAACTTTACAAATCTTTACATTTATCAAAACAGATGACATGTACAAACGGCGCTTTTATATATCCTTTTTGCGTTTTATATACAAAATGTCTTAATTTTACATAATGAAAGATACCCATTTCCCTACCCGAATAGTCTCGATCGGCGAAATTAATTCGGCTTCGGGACAGGAATCTTTGGGAGATCAATTCCATGTTACGCGTACGAATGAGATTATCGGGCAGCCGAGCTATGAAAGACCGGTAAGGGGCGATCACTTTACTTTCTTGCTTGTTCTGGCTGGCACTACTTATTTGAAATACAATCTGTTGGATTACAAACTTGAACCGAATGATCTGTTCGTCATTGCCCCCGGGATTATTCACGAATATCATCCCGGCATCGACGGCCTCATAATTGGTACAGGATTTACAAAGACATTTTATGCAGAGTCTTTGATCCATAAAAAGAATATCAATGTATTTGAATATCTATCTTCCAATACCAATCCGCACTTCCGGTTAAGCACTAAAGAAGCTGGCGTTTTACACGACTTGATGTTGATGCTTAAGACCAATCATGCCAATCAGGAACATGCCTTCCAATTTGATCTTATGTTTCATAGCTTCAATCTTTTTATGTTAGAGCTTGCTGCCATCATTAAACGTCATCGGCCGGACAACAGTGCAACGTCAACACGTAGAATGGACTTGCTAAACAGTTTTTTGAAGTTGTTGGCAGTACATTTTAAGGTAGAAAGAAGTGTACAGTTTTATGCAGAGAAAATTTTTATAACCTCAAAGCACTTAACAAAAGTTATTAAAGAAGAGACCGGCAAGTCGGTTGGTCAATTGGTAAACGAAATGGTTATCGCAGAGGCAAAAATATTGCTGGATACGTCATCGTTGACCGTTGGAAACGTGGCAGCCGAATTAAACTTCAACAACCAGTTTTTTTTCAGCAAATTCTTTAAAAAACATACCGGATTAACACCTTCGCAATTTCGAACGAACACATCAAAAACAGCGAGATAGGAACAACCACAATTGTCTGTGGGCGTAAAATAAACTTAGGCATGACATCTTTTTGTATAATTATTTTGAAACGATAGGTTTAATACATACTTTTGTTGGTATGCCAAGAAATAAAGAGTTTGATTACAGTGAAAAGTTGATTACAGCTAGAGACCTTTTTTGGAAAAAGGGTTACAACGCCACGACCATGAATGATCTGGTAGATGCTATGGAGATTAACCGCAGCAGCCTATATCTCGCCTATGGTAATAAACATAATTTGTTCTTAGAAGCGCTGACAAACTATATACAGCAGAAAGACAAGCAGTACAGTCAAGCTGCAAAAAAAAGTGAGGAACCTTTGGAAGCAGTAAAGAATATCATTTATTCCGTATGCAAGTCCGCATTACGAGACAATAACTGTCTTTTTACAAATTCAATTTTTGAACTGGCGCTCAGCGATCAAGAAGTGTGCAGACTCCTAAAGGCGCAGACATTAAAAGCGGTGGCACTTTTTGAAAAATTATTGAAACAGGCAAAGGAGAACGGAACGCTACCATCTAACAAAGATCCGCTGGCGCTGGCACACTTCTTAGTATCGGGGCTCGTGTCGATATATAACACACATATATTATTTGCTGATAAAAAACTGACCAGACAAACGGCTGAGATGTTGATAGGGTCAATATCGCAATAATTTTTTTGCCTTATATTGAAACGTAAGGTTTAAAATAAAAGCATGTATACACGATAAAAAATCAATTTTCGATACACCATGGTGCCGCGATTGCATAGGAAAACTTATAGGACCATTTTCTCTAAAATAAAAACTCATATAAATTAATAACATGCAGAAAATCAAATTAAACAATGGCATCGAAATGCCACTCTTAGGCTTGGGCGTTTTTCAGATAGCAGATCTGGACGAATGCGAGCAAACGGTTTTAACGGCAATCAAATCAGGTTACCGCCTTGTTGATACTGCCTCATTCTACCAGAACGAATCTGCGGTGGGTAACGCTATCAGAAAAAGTGGTGTACCAAGGGAAGAACTGTTTGTGACCACAAAACTCTGGGTGCAGGATACAGGTTACGAAAAAACCAAAACAGCCTTTGAAAGATCCTTGAAGGAGTTGCAGTTGGAGTATCTGGACCTATATCTCATCCATCAGGCTATGGGAGATTATTATGGCTCGTGGCGTGCGATGGAAGAACTGTACAAAGAAGGAAAAATCCGCGCTATTGGCATCAGTAATTTTTTTCCAGATCGCGTGGTTGACTTGGTGGCACACAATGAAATCATTCCTGCGGTAAACCAGATAGAAGTCAATCCTTTCTATCAAAGAGCAACAGAACATGAGCTTTTGCAGAAGAACGGTATACTGACACAGTCTTGGGCGTCCTTTGCCGAAGGTAAGAATGATATTTTCAACAATGAAGTACTCACTGCCATAGGCAACCAATATGGCAAGTCTGTAGCACAGGTTACATTACGCTGGCTTATCCAGCGAGGGGTTGCTGTGATTCCGAAATCAGTACGTGAAGAAAGAATGGTGGAAAACGCCGATATATGGGATTTTGAATTGGGCACCAAGGATATGGAGGCTATCGCTACCTTGGATACGGGCAAAAGCGTATTCTTTGACCACCGTGATCCTGAAACCGCTGAATGGCTGACAAAGCTGACTTTTTAACGGTACTAAAATTTAGCGTATAATCCGCATTAGCCAAAATTCCATGGTCTTCTGAGAGACCATGGAATTAATAATACGTTTCGTCCGAACGCGCAAGAGCCCCGTTTGACTTGCAAGCGACCTATAAGAAAAAAGCCATGCATTTAAAAATGCATGGCTTGTAGTATATATTTTTAAAACTATTAATCTAGTTTTTTCTTTTTGTTCAATTGTGCGCGGATCTTTTGGACGAATTCAATGGATACTACTGCTGCTTCGGCAGCTTGCTCATCTGTAAAGCCAAATTTCAACAAAAGATTTTCTACAAACTCCCGGTTTTTCTTTTGTTCGCCTTGAAGTACCCCCTGTTTGGTTGCTCTATCCAGCATTAATTCTCGTATGCCCATGATTTCGCTCCTTCCTCTAATTTCTTGTATTTCCTGTTCAAACTAAGATAAATTTACTTCAAATATAAAAGTAAATTTATCGATCTCTCCCCTGCCATCAAGAGATTTATTAATATAGAGGAAATTTACTATTTTATTTTTCACTTTATCTTTTGATCCAAAGTGAAGTCTTGGTGACTGATTATCGATATAAGTGTCAATGGACAAAACCAATATCCCCAGTAAATATAAAATTTGTATATTTGTGCTATAATTCCTAAATGAAAGCGATTAAAAATGAACTACAGGATATCATTTTCGGAAATGGACAGGAGGGCGATACAAGCCAACTCAAAAGAACGCAAAATTTCCTTAGAAGAAATGCGCAGGCAAGCACAGGACCTGAAAAACAAAAGTATCTCAAAAGTGAAGAAGAGGTATTCTTAATTGAGCATGCCCAACGTGAAAACCTTTTCTTCCCCTATGAAGTATCGGAAAACTTATTTATCAGTGAGGGAGCCGAACAAAGGGTTTACCGTTTTGACGACCATAGTGTAATCAAACTCAATAGTGGTGTATTCTATGAATATTGGCTGGATTATTTCAATAGTCTGTTACTGCATAACTATTTCTTCAAATCGACTTCTTACGAATTTCATGGATTTAAAGTAATTGACGAAGCTCTTCATACTGTTGTCAAACAGAATTTTATTGTGGCAACTGAATCAACTGATATGGATATGCTCAGGTCTTTCCTTGAATACAATTCTTTTATCAATATACGCAACGATGATTATAAAAGCAGGGAGCTGGGAATTATCTTTGAAGATTTACATGATGAGAATGTGCTCTCCAAGGACGGGCTGCTGTATTTTATAGACACTGTATTCTACCTCACAGAAGATTTCTATGTTTAATTGAAATAGAGACTTTAAATCAAAGGCTCTTTTTAACCCGACCCTACCATCATAATGATAGGCAGCTAGGTGGTACTTAATGACAATTCCCAACGTTCTCGTTAATAAAACATTTTGTAAATTAGTTTCGTATAAACAATTATTAGTGGTCATTGTAACAGATGATATAGGAATATCAACCAGCTGAACGAAATTTGACGATTGATTTAAACAAAATAGTATGAGGAAACTAATTGCAGCAATCAATATGACGCTTGACGGGTTTTGTGACCACACCTCTGGTGTTCCTGACGAAGAAATACATCAACATTACGCTGACTTATTAAGAAGCACTGATACCGCTTTATATGGTAGGATAACCTACCAGCTTATGGAATTTTGGCGAACCGTGCTGGAAAATCCCACAGGCGATAAAGCAACGGACGACTTTGCAGTCGCAATAGACAATACCCTAAAGATTGTTTTTTCCCGTACTCTGAAAAATGTAGATTGGAAAAGTGCAAAATTAGCAAGTCAAAGCCTTGAGAAAGAAGTTTTGGAGCTCAAACAACAATCGGGTAAAGACATTTTAGTTGGCAGTAGGAGTTTAATTATACAGCTAATGAAACTTAATTTGATTGATGAACTCCAACTTTGTATTCACCCTGTTATAGCGGGAACAGGTTTGCCATTATTTGAAAACATAAAAGACAGGACCGTTCTTAAACTTATAAAGACAAAAACTTTTGGCGGTGGTGCTGTAACACTTTATTACAAACCTACAAACGAAAAAACAACGAACCCCTAACTAACATAATAGACATGGAACTTTCTTCAAAAGCTGAAAATATCTTGCATCAAATAGACGACAAAACTAAACTAGGAGACCTAAGAAAAATCGCAAAAGATATAAAAAAGGATCACAATTTAGCTATAGAACTGTGGGCAACGGGAAAATACTTAGCCCGACAATTGGCAATTTTGATTATGGATAAAAAGCATCTTTCGCAAGAAGTCATAGACAAGCTGGATAAGGACATAAAACGACATAAGGAAGACGACAGGAATCAATTGATTGATTGGCTAATGGCAAACCAGCTTTCTAAAGACAAGAAGACTGTAGCACTGATGGAATCTTGGGAAAATAGCCCTTCATCACTTCAAAGGAGGATTTTCTGGTATTATCAAGGTCGCTTACGTTGGGTGGGACAAACTCCTCCTCCAAACAATGAAGAGTTATTATCTAAAATTGAAAATCAAATAGAAAAAGAAGAGCCAGAAGTTCAATGGGCAATGAATTTTACGGCGGGCTGGATTGGCATTTATGATAAAAAGTATAGGAATCGTTGTATTGCACTTGGAGAAAAAACAGGTCTTTACAAAGGTAAGATGGTATCAAAAGGATGTACGCCAGAATATTTGCCCGAGTTCATTACGATTGAAAGTAACAAGCGAAAACTTTAGATGGCTGCGCGCTGGGGCCCTGCTTGACTTTCTATCGAACGCTTTACTCTCCTTGAAAATAAAAAAGTCATGCATTTAGAAATGCATAGCTTCTGTAAAAAGAATATCTTAACAAAAAACAAACAATGATTTTACCTTTTGAACCCTACAATCCGACTTGGAAAGATCAGTTTAACACTATTAAACAGGAGCTGAATGAACGGTTAAGTACTTTAAAGGTTTCAGTTGAGCATATTGGCAGTACCTCGGTCAAAGGCCTCTCAGCAAAACCGATTATTGATGTTATAGTTGGTTTGCAAGACGACACAGATCTGGACAAAACACCAGCATTGCTGGCTGGAGGAAATTATGTGTATTATGAGAAGTATAACGAAGACATGCCTTATCGCCGTTTTTTCGTGTTGCTAAAAGACAGTCCTACAAAGCTCGGTGTGCCGTCTCATATTAAAGCAGGTGAAGAAATTCCTGAAAAACTGCACGATCATAGCCTGCGTATTGCACATATCCATATCATGCCGACAAGCTCCGAAAACTGGCTGCGCCATATTGCATTCCGAGATTACCTAAGAGCACACCCTAAAGTAAAAGATGAATATCAGACCTTAAAAGAAAAACTGGCACAGCAAGAGTGGCGAGATGGAAACGATTACAACGAGGGGAAAGATGCCTTTTTAAAGGAAGAAGAAAAACGCGCTGTAAAATGGTTTATTTACAGAAATGATTAAAGAAATTCTTACCTAGCTATATTATCGTTTTTAAACTTAATTCATAGAAATGAAAAAAAAGATATTTTGGGTTCTATTTGCTGCCTTAGCTGTGATTATTGGACTGTATCCACTTCAATATCTTTTAATAGCTGGAAAGGTTGGAATATTAAATTCTAAACCAGACTGGCTTTTGGCCAATGTAATCTGGACCGCTGCATTTTATATACATATTGTGCTGGGAGGGGTTTCTTTGCTCATTGGATGGATTCAATTTAGTTCAAAACTGAGGGCCAAAAATCCTACGATGCATAAACAAATTGGCAAAATATATGTTGGCTCTGTTTTATTAAGTTCTTTTTCAGGCTTCTATATTGCACTGTTTGCCAATGAAGGGATCTGGACTTCGCTTGGATTTAGTTGTTTGGCCGTGATTTGGTTTTATACTACCTTAATGGCTTACTTAGCTATCAGGAATAAAAAAATTGTAAGACATCAAAAGATGATGATTTATAGTTATGGAGCCTGTTTTGCTGCTGTAACATTAAGAATCTGGCTACCTATTTTGATTATGATTATTGGTGATTATAGAACTGCCTATATTATTGTAGCTTGGTGGAGTTGGATACCAAATCTGTTTATTGCTTATTTAATCACGAGAGGGTTAACACGAAAAAGTAAGCAACTCAACGAGTTGAGGATAAGCTCATAGAGCGCTTTGTGCTTATCCACCCAAGAATTCGAAGGAACAAAAGATATTCCTTTGTTAAGCTATCACCGTGCGATTCGAAATACCCACTTGCTTCTTCGATATTGATACGGTAAACAATCAGAGCATCTTGTAATTACCCAAAAAGCTCATTCATCTCTTTTGAAAGTACTTTGTACCAGATGATCTTAATTATTCTGCCCTCAGCGATTTTACGGGGCTCATCCACGCAGCTTTTAGCGATTGAAAAACTACTGTAAATAACGCAATCACTATCGCAAGTATGCCAGCTAAAGCAAACACCCACCACTCCATATCGACCCGATAAGCAAAGTCCTCTAACCAGCGATTCATGATATACCATGCTATTGGTACGGCGATTATGAAGCCGATCAGTACTAGCTTAATATAATCTTTGCTCAACAGACCGACGATACCGGTAACGGTTGCTCCGAGTACCTTTCGTATACCGATCTCTTTCATACGTTGCTGTGTGGAGTAGGCCGCTAATCCAAACAGCCCCAAAGAGGCGATCAAAACTGCCAGCAGGGTAAATGAAGTGAATATCTTCCCCAACCTAACATCACTTTTGTGTAGCTTATTGAAATTGTCGTCTAGAAACTGGTACTCAAAAGGATACGGGGTAACCCGCTTAATGGTACGTTCAAATAATGCAATCGTTTCCCGAAGATGCTCTGGACGAATCTTAGCCGATATATATCCCGTGGTTTCCTGATTAAGTGTGAGCACAAGTGGCCCAAGTGCTTGGTGAATGGAATTGAAATGAAAATCTTTCACCACACCAATAACCCTTCTCTTACCCTTCCCATCTGAATAATCAAACTCCTTACCAATAGCCTCTTTTAATGTCCAACCTAATGTTTTAGCAACCGATTCATTAATGAGGGCAAGAGGAGCACCAAGAGTATCGGTACTGAATTGGCGTGAGAAACCACGACCGGCAACGAGCGATATCCCGTAAACATCGAGAAAATCATAGTCAATACTGCTGGTATGGGTTGGCAAAAGTTTACCATCACTACCCGGCCAGTTGAATATATTTTGATTGGTAAGTACATCAGTAGGTAGAGACAGCGAATAGCTCATAGCAATGACATGGGGATCGCGGAGTAGCTCTTCACGGATCGCAGAGTAATGTTGGCTCAAGCCCTCATCATTAACCTTTATGGTAAGGATATGCTCGCGATCATACCCCAACTGCCTATGCCGGACAAATTGCATCTGCTGGTATATAATGAAACTTCCTGCTAAGAGCGTGATGGAAACTGCGTATTGTCCAACGGTCAGTATTCGCTGTAGAGTGAAACGTCTTGCAGGCTCCGCCTGCTTTCCCTTGAGTATCTGGATAGGTTTGAGCCGACTCATCACCAAAGCTGGATAGCTACCGGAAATCAAGCTTACCAATGTGCCAAGCACGAGTAACCCGGGCAACAACATCGGATTGGTTAGATAATCCATCCGAATAGGGCGTTCCATGAGCTGGCTGAATGAAGGTAGCAGGAGATGAACCATTGCTAAAGCTAGTAGAAGTGCCAGAAAGGTCATGAGAATCGACTCGCCAAGAAACTGACCGATGAGCTGCCAGCGCCATGCTCCGGCCACTTTTCGTATACCCACCTCTTGGGCTCGCCGGATAGACCGGGCTACAGCAAGATTAGTATAGTTGGCACAGGCAAGCAACAACACGATGAAACCGATCGTCAAAAAGAGGTATACATATTTGCTATTTCCGCTTTTCTCAAATGTGAACGTCATGAGGTGCTGTGATTTGAGGTGAATGTCTTTCAACGGCTGAAATAAGAAGCTCATACGATCTTCCGGTTTCCAATCGGACAGGTTTTTGTCAATATAGGCACGCATCTTTTCCTCTACCTGCCGAACATCTGTTCTCTCCGCTAGGGTTACATAAGTGTAGAGCCCGTTATTGAACCATGGCTCTCTGGATACACAGTCCTGATAGTATTGATCCGATGATGCAGGAAGGATATAACTGAAGGCCAAATGGGAGGTTTCGGGCACATCGGCTATAACTGCAGTAACGATATGTGGATGCTTATCCTGATACATAAGGGTCTGGCCGATAGGATTCTTGTCGCCAAAAATCTTTCGTGCAAGGGAAGCCGTCAGCACAATGCTGTTAGGGTTTTTCAGGGCTGTCGCTGCATCCCCTTGTAGGAATGGAAAAGTAAATATTTTCATGAACTGCATATCGGCAAGTATTCCCTCTTCTGTAAAATGCTTATCGCCCACGCTCAGCAGTGGATTGAACGTTGGAAATACCGCAGTGGCAGCAATCACTTCCGGAAGCTCCAATGTTAGGCTACGGGCCAAAGCAGGTGAAGTGGCAGCCCAATAACTTGCTCCTTTAGAGTCAGGACGGCGTTGTATAACACGGTATACCTGATCCGCATTTTGATGAAATCGGTCGTATGAAAGTTCATGCTGCACAAAAATCAGGATTAGGATAAAGCAGACCAGTCCTGAAGCCAAACCGAATATATTAATAAACGAATATCCTGGACTCTTCCTAAAATTTCGAAAAGCAATCTTGAAATAAGTTCTTATCATAATCCAGAAAACTTTTATTATCAGGAAACAAGAACGCTGCCATTAGCTTCAAATATACTATAAGCCGTTATATCGCACTTTATCTGTCAACCAGGTGTACGGTTATGAACGGTTACTGTTCGAAACCGTACAGTAGAATTACACTCAGAAATATTCCGAAGCAGCGTCGCGATAAAAGATGAAGGCCTTAGTTTGTACTTTGCACGGCGGGCCACCTAGCGGAAGGTCTTATTGGGGGCAAAAAAACATATCATTGTTTTGTGTTGGAAGTTTCATATTGCAACGCCCTAATATTTTTTGTACCAACCTCATCCATCCATTGATCGAAAGTTGTTAAGCTTGGGAGCCATTGATTAATAAACGAATAATTTATTGGGTCGTAGCCTTCCTTTTCGATCATTTCAACCAATTGAGCAAATGTTTTACTTTGCTGATGTAATAGCTCTTGAGGGACTTGTATAAACTCGATGGATTGGTTTAATTTACTTTCCAGCAGCTGTAAAATTTGCTTCGGCGTGTACAGGTCGCTTCCCAAATCAATCGTTTTCCCTTCGAATTGTTTTTGGTTTTGAAATACAATTCTGGCAAAGGTTCCTATATCCTTAGTGGCAACATAAGGGATCGCACGATCTTCAGGTAACGGGTTTATAAATTTCCCTTCTCCTAAGCCGAAACTTGGCAGCAAAAGATTTTCCATAAAAGATGCCGGTCTGAGAACCACACCCTTTAACCCGCTAGCCCATAAATATTGTTCAATACTGAATTTGAATTTTGGACGGAACGTTGCTTGTTTATCTGATGCCATGACCGAAGAATATACAACGAAATTCACTCCACATTCTTTGGCTGCCTCCAGGATTTGAATTCCCATCGCTGCCTCTTGTTCATCTGTCTCTTTACTGGACACCCAAACTGGAGGCAGCACGAGATATAGTCCATCCATGGTTTGCAATATTGGGCGTAAAGCATTAACGTTTTCCAGATCTCCTTGTAATAAATGAGCACCTTTATTTTTTAAACGCTGTGCTTCCGAACCATTTGGATTTCGGGTTAAAGCAGTCACATCAAAACCATGATTTAATAATTCTAATACAGTGGCGCTTCCTTGATTTCCGGTAGCACCTGTAACAAAAATCTTTTTCATTTTCTACAATATATCGGACAAAGGTATTTCAGGATACCGTTATATTTGTGTTTAGTTTCCTCAAGGAAAGTGCTATGGAAAAAAAGATAAAGCCCTGTATCGAAGATGAAGAAATGTTGAATAAAAGATTTTTGGCATTACGAGACACTTTAGAATTATTTGGGGGTAAATGGAGGTTCTGTTTACTTCTTAATATTTATTATCATGAGAGATTACGGTTTAAGGATTTTTTTGAAGTTTCGAAGGGTATTTCCCCAAAAGTCTTAAGTAAGGAATTGACAATTCTGGAAGAACACCAACTCGTTCAGAAAGTTGTTGAATATACACCTACGCAAGATATTACTTACTACCAGCTTACTTCCCATGCTCAGATGATTTGGCCGGTTCTAAATAGTTTGATCGAGTTTGGCCTTTCAAACCGGCAAGAGGTAATTGGGGCAATCGTAAAGGATAAATCTTGATGATATTTCTGATTGAGTCTAATCGCCCCCCTGCTTAGCGGACTGCACTGCTCTCTTCACTTCTTCGCATGATTTTTAGACTATAGCGGGGCTGAATCATCTTTACGCTCGTCCGCCAGTGGTCGAACAAGCTTCCGTGAGGCTGTTCGTGTCTGGCTCAAGAACCCTGTTTGACTTGCTGGTTGACTGGAACTGATGTGTGGCGAAAATAAAAAAAGCCATGCATTTTTTAATGCATGGCTTTTTTTATTCGTATTTCTATTAACTTTGAGTTCATCTCCTTCTCACCGTAG
>DATMSZ010000457.1:0-8526 GCA_035565175.1 Pseudosphingobacterium sp. | reverse complement strand
AATCAATTCGATAAATTTTAAATTTCCTTAGCACAATAAGGAACTCAAATATTAAGTTAATATTACTAACTAAAATACTAAAACAACAAAATAAACTAAATCAATTATGGCAGACAATGTATATGATGCGATAGTAATCGGATCAGGTATCAGCGGAGGCTGGGCGGCCAAAGAATTAACTGAAAAAGGTTTAAAAACCATAATGTTAGAGCGCGGTATGAATATCGAGCACGTGAAGGATTATGAAAGCCCGAATAAAAATCCGTGGGACTTTCCACATAGAGGTGGCAGGACACAGAAAATGGTGGAAGAGTATCCTGTACTGAAAAGAGATTATCCTTTGAATGAGATGAATTTAAACTGGTGGGTAAATGAAAAGGAAAGTCCGTACGTGGAAGTTAAACGATTTGATTGGTATCGTGGATATCATGTTGGCGGGCGTTCTTTAATGTGGGGACGTCAAAGTTATCGTTGGAGCGATCTTGATTTTGAAGGTAATTTGAAAGATGGCATTGCCGTAGATTGGCCTATACGCTATAAAGACGTTGCTCCATGGTACAGTTATGCTGAGAAATTTGCAGGTATCAGCGGAAATCGAGATGGATTGGATGTGCTGCCAGATGGAGATTTTATGCCGCCAATGGAAATGAACGTTGTCGAAAAAGATGTCGCCGCCCGGGTGAAACAACATTACGGTGGAAAAAGGCATTTTATTATCGGTCGTACAGCCAACATCACCGTTCCGCATAACGGTAGAGTAAACTGTCAGTACCAAAATAAATGTTGGCTTGGATGTAACTTTGGTGCATATTTCAGCACGCAATCTGCTACCTTACCAGCAGCAGTTAAAACGGGTAATTTAACAGTTAGACCTTGGTCTATTGTAACCAAAATAATTTACGACAAAGACACCAAAAAAGCTAAAGGAGTTGAAATTCTGGATGCGCAAAATAATCAAACATACGAATATTTTGCTAAAGTGATATTTGTAAATGCATCGGCGCTTAATTCTGCCTGGGTATTGATGAATTCCGCAACAGATGTTTGGGAAGGAGGCTTAGGTAGCAGCAGTGGTGAATTAGGACATAATGTAATGGATCATCACTTAGGTGTGGGTGCTGGAGGTCGAGTAGAAGGTTACGAAGATAAATATTACTTCGGAAGACGTGCAAATGGCTTATATGTGCCTCGATTCCAAAATGTGGAAGGTGATAAGCGTGATTATCTAAGGGGTTTCGGTTATCAAGGCGGCGCCAGTAGGCAAGGATGGAGTAGAGATATTGCCGAAATGAATATCGGTGCTAACTTTAAAGACGAACTAAGCGAACCGGGTACATGGAATATTGGTCTCGGCGGTTTTGGAGAGATCCTACCATATCACGAAAATAAAATTACTTTAGATAAGGAGAAGAAAGATAAATGGGGACTTCCTGTGCTTGCATTTGATGTTGAGATGAAGGAGAATGAGTTTAAAATGCGTAAGGATATGGCAGAAGAAGCCAAAGTTATGTTAGAAGCTGCTGGTGTGAAAGATGTATATACTTACGATCGCGAGTACGGATTTGGACAGGGTATTCATGAAATGGGAACAGCACGAATGGGTAGAGATCCGAAAACCTCGGTGTTGAATGGAAACAACCAGGTTTGGGATGCATTAAACGTTTTTGTAACAGATGGCGCTTGTATGACGTCTGCCGCTTGCGTAAACCCTTCGCTAACATATATGGCTTTAACTGCTCGAGCAGCAGACTTTGCGGTAAATGAGCTTAAAAAAGGAAACCTTTAGTTAACCAAATTATTATAAATCATGTCTGATACTAATAGTAAAAAAACAAATGAATCACGACGGAACTTTATAAAGGCTGGTGCAATGGCTGCAGCTGGCTTTATGATTGTTCCAAGGCACGTACTGGGAGGTACTGGCTTTATTTCTCCAAGCGACAAATTACAAGTTGCTGGCATTGGTGCAGGTGGTAAAGGATCTAGCGACATTAATGCATTCTTTGAAAGTGGTAAAGCAGATATTGCTTTCTTATGTGATGTCGATGATAGAAGAGCTGCTGGATCTGTGAAGAAATTCCCTAAAGCTAAATATTATAAGGATTATAGGGAAATGCTGGATAAGGAGCACAAAAATATAGACGCTGTTTCTGTTTCAACACCTGATCATAACCATGCTATACAAGCGCTTGCTGCTATGCAATTAGGTAAGCATGTGTATGTACAGAAACCGCTTACTCATGATGTATGGGAAGCACGAGTACTAACAGATGCAGCAAAAAAATATAAGGTTGTTACCCAAATGGGTAATCAAGGTGCATCAAATGACGGCCCAAGACAGGCTCGTGAGTGGTATGAAGCAGGAATCATAGGAGACGTTCACACGGTATATTGCTGGACGGACAGACCCGTTTGGCCTCAAGGTATTCCGTGGCCGAGTCAAAAAGCTGAAATTCCTAAAGAATTAAATTGGGATTTATGGCTAGGTACAGCACCGCAAAAAGATTATGTAGATAAATTAGTTCCATTTAACTGGAGAGGATGGTGGGATTACGGCACTGGAGCGCTAGGTGATATGGGATGCCATTTATTAGAATTGCCTTTCAGTATGCTTGGCCTTACTTATGTGCAAGACGTACAAGCAAGTGTTGGTACGGTATATGTAGATGAGTTTAAACGGGGGTATTTCCCGGAAAGCGGTCCACCTTCCAGCCATGCAACATTAACCTTCCCTAAAACAGAGAAAACAACAGGGCCAATCACTCTACATTGGATGGACGGCGGTATCCAACCGGAAAGACCAGCTGAATTGGAACCAAATGAAATCTTTGGTGATGGCGGAAATGGTATTTTGGTTATCGGTACTAAAGGTAAAATATTAGCAGATACCTATGGTAAAAATGCGCGCCTGCTTCCAACCTCTAAGACCGCTACAGTCAATGTACCGAAAAAATATGATAGGGTTACTGGCCAAGAAGGCGGACATTATGCGCAATGGGTAGAAGCATGTTTGGCCGGATATGGCAAAAAGCAGGTAAGCTCTCCTTTTGAAATTGCAGGACCTTTAACAGAGGCTTTGCTGATGGCCAACTTAGCTATTAGAGGAGCTGATTTACGTGTAAACAACCAATATCCTGGACGAAACATAAAACTACTTTGGGATAACAATGCGATGAAAGTGACTAATTTTGATGAAGTAAATCAATTTGTTAAGCGCAATTATCGTTCTGGCTGGGATATTAATTATAAATTGTAAAAACAACCATATAATAAACGGATTTAAGATATGAATAGAAGAGAAGCCTTAACCCGAGTAGCTTGGATAATGGGCGGTACTGTGATAGGTGCCAACCTTTTCCTTGAAGGCTGTACTCGCCCCGCGTCTAAAGACGTAGAAAGCCTGTTCAAAGAAGAACAGATCGATTATCTTGGGGATATCGCAGAAACTATTTTACCAAAAACATCAAGTCCAGGCGCTAAAGAAGCTGGTGTTGGTGCTTTTATTCCTGTAATGGTAAGAGATTGCTATACCAAAGAAGATCAAAAAATATTCTTGGAAGGACTGGGTAAATTAGAAGAAGCTTCGAACGCTAAATTTAGCAAGAAGTTCCAGGAACTGAGCCCAGAAGAAAGAACAACTCTTCTAACGGATATAGATAAAGAAGCAAAAGAATATAGTAAAAATAAGAAAGAAGGAGAACCTAACCATTACTTCAGTATGGTTAAGCAGCTTACGCTTTTAGGATTTTTTACATCTGAGCTTGGAGCTACAAAAGCGTTGCGATATGTTAAAATTCCCGGACGTTATGATGGTAATTTTCCTTATAAAAAAGGCGACAAGGCCTGGGCTACGTAAGCATAAACAGATTAAATTTAAAAAAAGAGCAATCCAAAAGGATTGCTCTTTTTTTTTTATGTGTTTAAATACCCACACAAATATTGTTAGACTGGTCTAATTTTTATACTTTTGCATATCTATTTTATAAGGATATGAGGAATTTAGCGCGATCATTTACAGTCTTTCTAATAAGTATATTCTTAAATGGTTGTACGCAGGTGCCTGAAAAGAAGGACAAATTATATATTGTAACAACAACAGGTATTCTAGCTGATGCTGTCAAAAACATCGTTAAAGATTCGGCTTATGTGCAGGCTATTATGGGAGCAGGAGTAGATCCACACGTTTATAAAGCTAGTCAAGGTGATCTTAAAGAATTCTTACAAGCAGATATAATTATTTACGGTGGTCTACATTTAGAAGGCAAACTAACAGAAGTATTGAAAAAACTGAGCAGAACTAAACCAGTATTAGGTGTGGGTGATGAACTTCCTAAAACACTTATACGCACGGATAGTTCTTTTGCTACTGCAGTGGATCCACATATATGGTTTGATGTAAAAATTTGGGCCGAAGTAGTCGACTTGATTGCAAAAAGAATAATCTCCCTCGACAAAAAGAGAGAAAATTTCTATAGAGCGAACGCGGATAGCTATATTAAACAGCTATTGTTACTTGATAAAGAAGTTAGCGATATGATTGATATAATTCCTCCTGATAAAAGAGTGATGATTACTGCCCATGATGCTTTTAATTACTTTGGGAACGCCTACAATATTGAGGTAATGGGATTGCAAGGTATATCAACGACAGCGGAATTTGGTTTACGGGACGTATCCAATTTGGTGAACTTTATTTTGGAGCATCAAATAAGAGCAATTTTCTTAGAAACCTCCGTTTCTGATAGAGCAATTAAAGCCGTAATAGCCGGCGTAAATGAAAAAGGAGGAAAACTTCTTATTGGTGGAAATCTTTTCTCGGATGCAATGGGGGCTTCCGGAACGCCGGAAGGCACTTATATAGGCATGGTAAAACATAATGTAGAAACAATAGTAAAGGCTTTAAAATAGTCATTAAAGAATATGAATGAAGATATAACAGATCCAATATTGGAGGTGCACGATCTTACGGTTAGCTATTCGAGGAAACCTGTTTTATGGGACATCGATTTTTCGTTGCCAAAAGGATGCATTGCCGGTATAATAGGCCCAAATGGTGCGGGCAAATCTACCTTGATAAAATCTATTATGGGAGTTATTCCTTCGTCTAGCGGATATATCAAAGTATTCGGCCAAACCTTAGATGCTGTTAGAGGTAGAGTAAGTTATGTTCCTCAAAGAGAGTCGGTTGATTGGGATTTTCCTGCATCGGTACTAGATGTTGTGCTTATGGGCCGTTATGGAAAACTTGGATTACTTAAAAACACAAATAAGCAGGATAAAAAAATCGCGCTAGAATGCTTAGAAAAGGTAGGGTTACAAGATTACACCAAAAGACAGATTTCTCAACTTTCCGGCGGACAACAGCAACGTGTATTCTTGGCCAGAGCCTTGGCTCAGGAAGCAGATTTATATTTAATGGATGAGCCTTTTGCAGGTGTAGACGCCGCCACAGAAAAAGCTATTATAGAGATTTTAAGAGACATGGCTAGCAATAATAAAACCATTATTGTAGTACATCATGATTTGCAATCTGTCGTAAATTATTTCGACTGGGTAATCCTAATTAATATGAGATTAGTGGCATCGGGCCCTACTCAAGAGGTTTTCAACAACAAACTTATACAAGAGGCATATGGTGGCAAATTAACGTTACTAACCGAAATAGGAAATATTTTGGAAAAAAGAGAAATACCGCCAAGGGAAAAATGATTCAATTATGGATGATCTAATTACTTTCTTTTCTTTTTCAGATCCAAATATCCGCTACGTAGTTTTTGGTTCCATTCTGCTAGCGGCAAGTTCGGCTATTGTAGGCTGCTTCACCTTATTAAAAAAGAAGGCCTTAGTAGGCGATGCAGTTGCTCACTCCGTTTTGCCTGGTGTGTGTATGGCTTTTTTATTTACGGGCACTAAAAATATATCTTTCCTTATTTGTGGAGCATTTTTTACAGGATGGATGTCTTTACTTCTTATAGATTATATTGTTGCACACTCCAAAATAAAAAAAGACGCTGCTATAGGTTTGGTGTTGTCCGTGTTTTTTGGTATCGGAATCGTTTTATTGACCTTTATACAACAATCAGGTAATGCTTCCCAAAGCGGATTAGATAGTTTTATTTTTGGAAAAGCTGCGGCGCTTGTTGGTTCAGACTTAATTACCTTTGGCCTAATTGCTATCATTTTACTAATTGTTGTCTCCGTTTTCTTTAAGTCACTAACATTAGTATCTTTTGATGAAAATTTTGCGAAAAGTTTGGGTTTTCCAGTAAGAGGATTGGATATGTTGCTTACCACCTTAACGGTTCTTGCCGTTGTAACAGGAATAACCGCAGTAGGGGTAGTCCTTATGGCGGCCATGCTTATTACGCCAGGTGCTGCCGCTAGGTATTGGACAGATAATATACGTACAATGGTGATCATTGCTGCTATCTTTGGAGCCATATCTGGCATTTTAGGTGCTTATATATCTTATGTTGCTCCTTCAATGCCTACCGGACCATGGATGGTAGTCGCGTCTTCCTTTATCGCCTTGGTTTCTTTTTTCTTGGCTCCAAAAAAAGGTATTCTCGCGAAATGGGTAAGCAACAATCGAAATAAAACAATTATGAGAGAAGAAAATACGTTAAAGGCATTCTTTCATCTGGGAGAACGGGACGGGGATTTTACTGTACCCAGAAGTATGGCAATTTTAGCTAATAAACGAAGGATGGGAGAGAAGCAACTTAGGAAAAGTTTAGTGACCCTTCGTTCTAAAGGGTTTGTTCAAGAAGCAGAAGGGCATTGGATGCTTACAGAAACAGGTATGCAAAATGCTGCTAGGATTATTAAACTTCACAGGTTATGGGAATTATATCTAACAAATTATATGCATATCGCACCAGATCACGTTCATGACGATGCAGAAACGATAGAGCATATCATTACTCCGGAAATAGAAAACGAACTGGAGCTTCTATTAGGTTACCCTGGTAATGATCCGCACAAACAGAAAATTCCAAGATTATAATGATATGATAGCTTTTTGGATTATACTAACAGGTAGTTTGGTCGCCATCTCTAGCGGCCTATTGGGAAGTTTTCTTATTTTACGCAAGATGAGTATGATTGGGGATGCAATAAGTCACGCCGTATTGCCTGGAATTGTAATAGCATTTTTGATCAGCGGGAATAGGGAGCCTTTATCGATGCTTTTAGGAGCAGGTCTTTTTGGCCTTTTGAGCACCTTTATTATTGAATACCTGCATAAAAAAGCTAAACTACAAACAGATGCCGCCATTGGAGTTACTTTTACCTTGTTATTTGCAGTTGGAATTATCCTGATTAGCGTTTTCGCGGGAAAAGTGGATATTGATCAGGATTGCGTGTTATATGGAGAAATAGCTTATGTACCTATCGACTTGTGGATACTTGACACCGGAACAATTATGGGCCCCAGACCCGTATATATATTATCCATTGTATTAGTTCTCGTTGTTTTGTTTATAACCACAGGTTACAAGTATTTAAAAATAAGCACATTTGACCCGGCTTTCGCCACGGCCGTTGGAATTTCAACAAGTTTGTGGCATTATCTACTAATGGGAGCAGTATCCATTACAACGGTGGCCTCTTTTGAATCAGTTGGTGCTATTCTCGTTGTGGCTTTTTTAATAGGGCTGCCAGCGACTGCGTATCTATTAACAGACAGTTTAAAAAAGATGCTGATCATCACCATTGTATTAGGTGTCTTAATATCCTTTTTTGGTTATTGGCTGGCTTATTGGCTCAACGCATCTATTGCAGGTAGCATGACGGTGGTTCTGGGTATTTTTTTTGCGACTGCTTTTATTTTTGCATCCAACACAGGTATCTTAGCCAAAAAGTTAAAAAGCAAAAAAGATGTTATCGCTATTTAAGTTTAAACAATTTGATGTCGATCAGACGGGATGCACTATGAAAATTAATACAGATGGTGTTTTGTTAGGGGCATTAGCAGAGAAAGAAAATGCCAGTCGTATTTTAGACATTGGTACCGGTACTGGAGTAATTGCATTAATGATGGCACAACGCTATTCTAATGCTATTATCGACGCAATAGAGGTTGATGAACAGAGTTCCACATTAGCACTAGATAATTTTAAAAATTCCGCTTTCGCGTCACGTATCAATAATTATAATGTACCGTTTCAAAACTTCACGCACCAAACTAAATACGATCTAATTATCAGTAATCCCCCCTTTTTTACCAATGCACTCAAAAATCCCGATCATCGTAAATCTAATGCCAGGCACACTTCCTTCGAATTTTATGATCAGCTGTTAGAAAAGGCTGCATGCTGGCTTACCGATGGCGGCTCAATACAGTTGGTATTACCTCCAAAGCTTGCCGAATATAGCGTAAAAAAAGCTATCAGCTCCTTTAAACTTAAGCATAAAAATACGATAAGGCTAAGGTCATTTGTAAATAGCGAACCCTTCAGGGAAATCGTGGCCTTAGTTAAAACTGACAGTAATATAACTACATCATATAAATATCTAACGCTTTAT
>DATMSZ010000456.1:0-23591 GCA_035565175.1 Pseudosphingobacterium sp. | reverse complement strand
TTTACAATTAACCTAATTGCTGCTAAAATTATGCTAAAAAAAAAGGAAAGAAAACGACCACAGGGTGAAATAAGAGATAAGGAAAGGACTAAGCTTAAATTGCTTAATGCCGTAGGCGACATTATTCGGGTAGAGGGGTATCACGGTTTAGGTGTCAATAAGATTGCGGCAAAAGCTGGCGTGAATAAAAAATTAATTTACAGATACTTCGAAAGCGTTGAAAATCTTATCGAGAAATATGTACGTGAGAAAGATTATTGGGTTAGTTTTGTTGATAAGGTGCAGATTTCCGAATCCGGTCAAAATGATTTTGGGGAGCATGAACTTTCCAAGCTTTTAAGCGCTCAGTTTGATTTCTTTTATACTGCTGAAGAAATGCAAGAAATTGTATTATGGGAAATTAGTGAGAATAGCAGTTTAATGCGTGATATTGCTGATGCCCGTGAACATTTAGGGAGTGAGCTGTTCAAGCTTTCCGATCCGTTTTTTAAAGATAGTGAGATCGATTTGAGGGGTTTAGTTGCTCTACAGGTAGCTGGAATATACTATTTAGTATTACATGCGAAGCATAATGGCAGCACGTTCTGCGAAATTGATATTAAGACAGAAGAAGGTAGAGACAGAATCAAAAACGCTATCAAACAGATTAGCAAATGGGCTTTTTCTGAATCAAAAAAAGGGGGGTGCTAAAAACAAAAGAAGGTGCTTCAAATGCAATAAAGCTATTGTATTGAAGCACCCTCTTTTTAAGTCAAAAATTTATCTCAGTTGGCTTACTTGAGCATACGCTCGCGTTGTTGCTTAATATCTTCACTGTTAATATACTCATCATAAGTCATTAACTTATCGATGGTACCATTTGGCGTTAGCTCAATTACTCTGTTTGCTACTGTTTGCGTTAACTCATGATCTCGGGATGTGAAAAGTATAGAGCCTCTAAAATCTTTCATACCATTATTGAGTGCTGTTATGGATTCAAGATCCAAATGGTTTGTTGGCTCATCAAATAATAATAGATTTGCTTTTTGCAGCATCATTCTTGAAAACATGCAGCGCATCTTTTCTCCTCCCGATAAAACGGAGCATTTTTTGAGTACCTCTTCGCCACTGAAAAGCATCTTTCCTAAGAAACCTCTAACAAACTGGTCGTCTTGATCTGCTTCTGAATACTCCCGGAGCCAATCGATTAAGTTCTCATTCTTACCTTCAAAATAAGAACTGTTATCCATAGGAATATCGGCAACACTTATAGTTACTCCCCATTTAAACGTTCCTTTGAAGTCTTTATCTCTGCCAGCGAGTATTTCATAAAAAGCAGTAGTTGCTAAACTATTTTCGGCTAAAACAGCAATTTTGTCTCCCTTATTCATCATGAAATTCACGTTGTCAAATAGAACTTCTCCATTTGCCACTTTACCTAGGTTTTCAACTTGAAGAATCTGGTCGCCGGGCTCCCTGTTCATTTCGTTAAACATAATGGCAGGGTATTTTCGGCTTGATGGCTTTATTTCATCAAGATTAATCTTATCCAGCGCTTTCTTCCGGCTAGTTGCTTGTTTTGATTTAGAGGCATTAGCACTGAAGCGGCGAATAAATTCTTGTAATTCCTTTACTTTATCTTCTAATTTCTTGTTTTGATCAGATCGTTGCTTTAAAGCTAATTGGCTAGATTCATACCAGAAACTGTAGTTACCGGTATAGATGGTCATCTTACTGAAATCTATGTCTACTATGTGTGTACAAACAGCATCTAAGAAGTGGCGATCGTGCGAAACAACTAATACCAATCCTTGGTAATCAGCTAAGAAATTTTCAAGCCAAGCAATAGTGTCAATATCCAAATCGTTCGTAGGCTCATCTAGTACAAGGATATCCGGCGTTCCAAAGAGCGCCTGTGCTAATAGTACGCGCACTTTTTGATTCCCATCAAGCTCTTTTACAAATTTGTAATGTAAGTCTTCTTTGATGCCTAAATTGCTGAGTAAGGTAGCGGCGTTATTTTCAGCACTCCACCCGTCCATTTCTGCAAAGCGATTCTCTAGTTCTCCGGCGCGTTCACCGTCCGCATCGGTAAAGTCCTCTTTTGCATAAATGGCATCTTTTTCTTTCATGATGTCATACAGCTCTTTATGGCCCATCATGACTGTTTCGATTACTGAATATTCGTCAAAAGCATAGTGGTTCTGGCTCAGCACAGCCATACGCTCGCCAGGTGTGATGTTGATGGATCCGGTAGTTTGATCCACCTCACCCGTGATGATTTTAAGGAAAGTTGATTTGCCGGCACCATTTGCGCCAATTATACCGTAACAATTGCCGGGAGTAAATTTTAAGTTAACTTCGTCAAATAAAACGCGTTTACCAAAGCGTAATGAGAGATTTGAAACACTGATCATAGGGGACAAAGATAGTAAATATTAGCTAATGCGACAATCTGCTGCCTAGCCAATTATTAGAGGTGCCATGATAATTGTTCTATATAAAGAACCCAAATTGTTATCAACTGTTTAAGCTCTCAAAATAAATGAAACGAAAAATGTCTATTGATATGTAAAATTAAGGGCAGATGAATAAAGAAAAACTCTTGCAAGAAATATCTAAAGCTGTAAGTAAATCCAAGGCGATGGAATTGGCTGAAATAGTGGCAACTACAGATTTTTTTATGTTAGATTTATTAGCACTCTGTTATCATGCAGAAAAATCAGTCGCTTTTCGTGCCGCCTGGATTTTAGAATTTGTAGAACATACCTATCCGGCAAAATTTATGCCCGTCCTCCATGATTTTATTAATGAACTACCTAAACAACGTAATGATAGTTGTCAACGGTGCTTTTCAAAAATATTAATGCACCTTAGCAACCCTAAGGCAAATGTTATTTGGCGAACCGCATTTAATGAATTACCATCTACTGTTCACGAAAGAATTGTAGAGACCATGTTTGAATGGTTAATAAATCCGCATACGCCTGTAGCAGTGCGCGTCAATTGTATGGATGTGCTATATTATATGAGCCCTCAATTTCCTTGGATAAAAGACGAACTTCTTGCCCAAATAGAGTTTTATTTAAAGGATGGTTCAGCAGCCTTGCAAAGTAGGGGAAAGGCGCTGTTCAAGAAACTTATTGATTAATTGTTAAATTATTTTAATAGATTAACCTTATAAAGATCGGTTCTCCTATCTTTCATTGTTTTCACTGTCCCATATTCATGCAGTTCCTTCAATGCATATAAATCGACATCAGCAAACAAAACCATTTCAGCATTCGGTGTAGCCTCTGCTTTTACACCATTTGTTGGGAAGGCAAAGTCAGACGGAGTGAAGACGGCTGATTGTGCATATTGAATATCCATATTGTTTACTTTTGGCAGATTTCCTACTGAACCCGCGATAGCAACATAGCACTCATTTTCTATTGCTCTTGCTTGGGCGCAATTACGAACCCTTGTATAAGCATTTTGCGTGTCGGTTAAAAACGGAACGAAAAGAATTTTCATGCCTTGGTCTGCAAGAATGCGGCTTAATTCTGGAAACTCTACATCATAGCATATCAAAATGCCAATTTTTCCACAATCGGTGTCGAAAACCTGTACTTTGTCGCCGCCATACATGCCATAGTACTTCAATTCATTCGGTGTGATGTGAACTTTGTCGTATGCATCCACTTTACCGCTTCTATGGCAAAGATAAGTGGTATTGTAGAGTTTTTCATCTTTCGTTAGATAAGGCATAGATCCGGCAATGATGTTCACGTTGTACGAGACAGCCAATCGTTGTATTTTATCTTTAATTTCGTCTGTATGTTTAGCTAACATCCGCATAGCATCCCGTTCTGGTAGATGATTGTATGGTTCCATTAAAGGAGTGTTGAAAAATTCGGGGAAAAGCGCAAAATCTGCACCATAGCCGCTCACTACATCAACGAAGAACTCTACCTGATCATAAAAAGCTTCCGTATTACTAAATAGGCGCATCTGCCATTGAATAAGTCCTAAGCGAATATTCTGTTTGGTAGGAGATATAGAACTTGTTTTGGGCTCATAATATATGTTATTCCATTCCAGTAAGGTTGCATATTCCAAAGACTCTTCATCTTCAGGTAAATAATTTTTAAGAATCTTTTTGACGTGAAAATCATTGGAAAGCTGAAAAGTCAAAGTGGGATCATACAGCTCTTTCTGCTTGACTTTTTCTATATACTGTTTAGGAGTAAGTGTGTCTGCATGCTCATGATATTTTGGGATACGACCACCTGCAATGATGCTTTTTAAATTCAATTGTTCGCATAATTCCTTTCTCGCGTCGTATAATCGTCTGCCTAAGCGTAAATCTCTATAATCTGGATGTACAAATAATTCAATTCCGTATAAAACATCACCATCAGGATCATGTGTCTTAAACGTATATTTGCCTGTGATTTCCTCATAGGAATGAGTTCTATCGGTCTTTTTGGAATCGACAATGATAGACAAGGCGCAAGCAACAACGTGTTCATTAACTTCAACACAAAGCTGACCCTCCGGGAAAATTTCCAATAAATTTTTGATGCTTGATCTTGGCCAAATCCCCCCGGCGGTGCCATGATATGCTTCTGTCATGGAAGTTTTTAAATCACTATAATCTGCAAGGCCCAGCGGTCTGATTTTTATGTTCATATATTAAGTTGCGAGTTGTCAGTTATGGGTTACGAGCACGCTTTGCTGTTCAATAATCTATGATTTATAGACTCATAATTCGAAACGGATGCCTCATAACTATGTTTTTAGAATAACGTATTTCCTTTTGGATAGTTTGCTCTTCCCAGATGTTTATAAGCTAATTCGGTACATTCACGTCCTCGTGAGGTACGCATAATATAACCTTCCTGTATCAGAAACGGTTCATATACCTCCTCAATGGTGCCTTCATCTTCTCCAACAGCGGTTGCAATGGTTTTAACTCCAACAGGGCCGCCTTTAAATTTATCTATAATGGTAACTAAGATGCGGTTATCCATTTCGTCCAAGCCGTGTTCGTCAACATTTAATGCATTAAGAGCGTAATTTGCTATTTCGGTATCTATTTCTCCGTTTCCTTTTATCTGAGCAAAGTCACGCGTACGTCGTAAAAGAGCATTGGCAATACGTGGTGTGCCTCGGCTTCTACGGGCAATTTCGTAGGCTCCTTCATCACTAATGGGAGTACGTAGAATTCCAGCGGAACGTAATACAATAGTGGTTAGTAGTTTGGCATCATAATATTGTAACCTCGCGTTAATTCCGAAACGGGCACGTAATGGGGCGGTAAGTAAGCCTGAGCGTGTGGTAGCACCCACTAGCGTAAATGGATTAAGAGATAATTGTACAGATCGGGCATTAGGCCCTGTTTCAAGCATAATATCAATCTTGAAATCTTCCATTGCCGAATACAAGTACTCTTCAACCATTGGGCTGAGTCGATGAATTTCATCAATAAATAAAATGTCACCTTCTTCTAAGTTAGTAAGAAGTCCAGCTAAATCACCTGGTTTGTCTAAAACGGGGCCGGAAGTTATTTTTATACCTACTCCCATTTCGTTTGCTATTATATGGGAAAGGGTAGTTTTTCCTAAGCCGGGGGGGCCGTGTAGCAATACATGATCCAATGCCTCTCCACGAAGTTTAGCTGCCTGTACAAATACTCGAAGATTTTCCAATATTTTAAACTGTCCGGTAAAATCTTCAAAAACCTGAGGCCGTAAAACTTTCTCAACGTCTTTTTCCGTTTTACTTAAATGGTCTGCATTCGGATTTAAGTGTTCGTTCATGTTGAAGTATCAAGACTATTAGTATTAAGTATCAAGACTATTTGAGCGGGTACCAAGATTAGGGATAAATTAAAGCCTTATTGTTACCCGTGTCTTGCTACTGACGTCCTTAAAAGCAAAAATACTAAAAAAATTGGTTTTACTTATTATACCGCCTAAACCAGCTGCTAATTTTCATTTGGATAACCCCGAAAAAGGCCTCTCTGAAAATTTTGGTACTCATTTTAGACGTTCCCTCTGTTCGGTCAGTAAATATAATAGGGACCTCGACAACGTTGAAGCCATATTTAACCGCCGTAAATTTCATTTCTATTTGGAAGGCGTATCCAACAAATTTAATTTTATTTAAAGGGATGGTTTGAAGTACCCTTCGCTTGTAACATACAAACCCAGCGGTAGCATCTCTTATATCGGTACCTGTTATTAAACGTACGTAGCCTGATGCGAAATACGATATTAACACCCTTTTCATAGGCCAATTAACTACGTTAACCCCTTTTATATAACGTGAACCAATAGCTAGATCGGCACCTTCTACACAAGCTTGTCTCAATTTTATTAAATCTTTGGGGTTGTGAGAAAAATCGGCATCCATTTCAAAGATGTATTCGTAGTTTCTTTCAAGGCACCATTTAAAGCCATGAATATAGGCGGTACCTAGGCCCAATTTACCTGTTCGTTCTTCCAAATGCAGGTGACCGTCAAATTCATCTTTTAATGATTTTACAATTGCGCCAGTGCCATCTGGGGAGCCGTCGTCAATAATCAAAATGTGATAAGGAAAAGAAAGAGAGAATACCTTACGGATAATCTTTTCGATATTTTCTTTTTCATTATAAGTGGGGATAATGACGATACTATCTGACACGACTGATATTTGCGTAAATAATTTAAAATACGAAAGTAATTATTTTTTGCTTATTAGTTGCCTGCTGGATAAGGGTTCCTTGCAAAAACACCATTATTTCCGTAAAGATATTATCTTAATTTTGCCTTGTCGTTTATAAGAAAAACCTTGGTCTCCATGATACGTATCAAGATATAAGGAACCTCAGATCTATGGTTCTCTTATATCTTGATATTTTTGATGATTATCTAACACCATGCATCATCTTTTTGAGAATGCCGGAGATTAAGAATAAAACAATAGCTGCCGTTCCGGATAAGGTTACGAACACCATGAAGAATTCATATAAATTGTGAACGGTAAATCCGACGAATGTAGGGTATACGATATCAATTTTTTCTTGAGCCAGAATCGCTACCTGCTCTGCAGTTGGTTTAACTGCTCCATCCAAAACAGCTTGTAAGTCAATACCTTTTGATGTGGCAAATTCAAATTTATCTCCCGTAGGGGGTATTAACGCTCCAAGTGTTCCTGCTAACGCGTAACCTGCGGCATTACCTATAAACCATACTCCCATCAGAAGGGATGAAAAGCGCTTTGGAGCTAATTTTGAAACCAATGAAAGACCAATAGGAGATAGGCACAATTCGCCCAGCGTATGGAATAAATACATAATAAAAAGCCAGTGCACTGCTAATTTTCCCGTCGAACCGATTTTTGCTATTTGTACAGCTATAATGTAATATCCAATAGCTAATAATAGAAGGCCGATTGCTTGTTTGACAGGGGATATTGGCTCGAGATTTCTTTTCTGAAGTTTAAGCCATAACCAACTAAAGGGTAGGGCAAATACTACAATGAAGATCGAATTTGCATTTTGTATAAAGCTTGGCGGAAGTTGGAACCCTAAAAAATTAAGGTCTGTTTGTTTATCGGCCACAAAAGTGAGCGAAGAACCCGCCTGCTCAAAGGCCGACCAGAAAAAGATAACAAAGAATGCAATAATATACATTACAATGATGCGATCGCGTTCTACCTTTGTGATGGATTTATCAGTTAAAATTAAAAAGGCTAAGCTTAATGCTGACGCGTAAATAAAAGGATAAACCCAACTTTTTATAGGGTTTGGATCAAGTGAAAGAAAATGAAAAACGATGTACAAAACTCCTAAAAGTACGATAGAAGCAATAATGGAACCTTTGGTAAAATTAGCTTTTTCAGCCTCCTCGGTTTTATTTTGAACTTCAGTAGTGCTGAACTCCGGCTTTGCACCCACCGGATAGCCTTCCGGTGATCTTACATACTTGTTTTTAAGGAGAATAAATAATCCTGTTCCTAAAAACATTGCCATACTCGCCGCAAGAAATCCCCATTTAAAAGCTTCCACTACTCTAATATCTCCAACCTTAACATCTCCAAGAAAAGGACATACAGACATTCCGAGAAAGGCACCTACATTTATTCCCATATAGAAAATGGTGAAAGCAGAGTCTAACCTGCTATCGCCCTTATTATATAGCTGACCTACCATTGATGAGATGTTTGGCTTAAAGAAACCGTTGCCGATAATAACTGTTGCTAACGCTATCCACATAGCAAGCTTGGCAATATCAATATCAGTTGTATAAATGTAACCGCTAAAAAACAGAAAGAGTTGGCCTACACCCATTACCAGGCCACCTAGTATGATACAGTTTCTATTTCCCAGGTAACGATCTGCAACATATCCTCCAAGCATGGGGGTTAAATAACTTAACCCTAAAAATCCACCATAGACGATAGAAGCATCTTTATCAGAAAATGCGAGTGCATTAACCAGAAAAAGCGTAAGCAAAGCACGCATTCCATAGAAGTTGAACCGTTCCCACATCTCAGTGGTAAACAGTACATATAGACCCTTGGGATGTCCTTTTTGTACATTTTGTGGTTCTTGATTCAAGATTTGTGGTTCATTCATTATAAAATCTATTTTAATTTGTTTTTTGGTTTTATGTGTGTTTTCAATTAATAACGTCTAGTTATTGCATTTTTTCTAATGTCGAATAATGGCCAAAGACTTTCCTGTAGCCGATACGGAGCGATGTAGAAAATACGCTAAAATCTTTGGGTTTATTTGCAGGCATTATTGCTTGGTTAGTTTTGTTTATTGTTAATGATTGGGTGCAAGTTAGTTAGAGAACCGCGTTATAGCAAATTTTTAACTGCTAATAAGTAAAAAAACAGAATAAAAAAAGCTATAATGCGGTTGTTGATAGTAGATGTTATAAGTTTTCCATCACAAATGTTGTCATCTTATTATATAGATGTAAACTTGTATTTCCACCATGGATTCCATGGTTTTTATTTGGATAATAAGCTTGTTCAAAGGGCTTGTTAGCTTGAATCAGCGCTTCTGAAAACATTACGCTATTTTGGAAGTGCACGTTGTCATCACCTGTTCCATGGATGAGTAAAAACTTGCCTTTTAATTGATCGGCAAAATTGATCGGAGAATTTTGATCATATCCCGATGAATTTTCTTGAGGTGTTCTTAGATACCGTTCTGTATAAATGCTATCATAATATCGCCATGTCGTTACTGGAGCAACAGCTATTGCTACTTTAAATACATCCGCACCTTTTGTGATACAAAGAGAAGACATGTACCCGCCATAGCTCCAGCCCCATATGCCGATACGATTCGAATCTATGAAGGGTTGCTGCGCGAGCCATTTAGCTCCCTCGATCTGATCTTCTGTTTCTAATTTACCTAGATTTAAATAAGTGCATTTTTGAAATTCCTGTCCTCTAAATCCAGTTCCTCTATTGTCTACGCATGCTACAATATATCCCTGTTGAGCTAAATAGTTAAACCATAGTGCCCTAGAGCTGCTCCAAGTGTCGGCAACATTTTGGCTGCCAGGCCCACCATAAACGTACATTAATACAGGATATTTTTTTGCAGGATTGAAGTCCACCGGCTTTACCATGTAACCATTCAATTCGATACCCGCAGAGGTAGTGAATTGAAAAAATTCGGCTCCCTTTATGCCGTATTCATGAGCGGTTGTTTTAGCTTGATTATTGTCTTCTAACGTGCGTACGAGTTTACCCTTTTTGTCGTGTAAGGTAATATAAGCAGGACTTTTAGCACTCGAATGATTAAGTATATAATAGCTGAAGTCAGCACTGAAGATTGCATGGTTCGTTCCAGGCTGATGGCTTAATTTTGTTTTATTTTTCCCATCAATATTAATGGCATAAACATCTCGCTGCAGGGGAGAGCTCTCCGTACCTTGATAGTATATTGTACCATTATGTTCATTAATGCCGTAAAGCTTTGTTATCTCCCAATTACCTTTTGTTATCTGACGAACCATAGTACCCGACATATCATACAAATAAAGGTGATTAAAGCCATCCAATTCACTAGTATGAATAAATTGTTTACCATTCTGCAAAAAGGTTAGATCATCATTAATGTTAATATAGTACTTGTTTTCTTCTGTCAATATAACTTTAGTGTTTCCTGTTTTAGCATCAGCAAAAAGATATTCCAATTTATTTTGATGACGATTCATTCGAAAAACACAAAGTGTATTTGGGTCCTGCGTCCATTTTATACGAGGGATATATTGGTCTTTCTCTGTGCCGATATCAACTGTTTTTGTTTGTTTCTGCTGTATGTCGTATAAATGTATACTTACAATAGCATTTTTTTCGCCTGGCTTAGGATATTTGTATTGATTTGCTGTTGGGTATAATTCGTCATAAATAGTCATTGAATAAACCGGAACCGCTGCCTCATTAAATTTATAATAAGCGATAGACTTGCTGTCAGGACTCCAAAAAAATGCCCTGGCAAATGCAAACTCCTCCTCGTATACCCAGTCGGTACCCCCATTTATGATTTTATTTTTTTCACCATCTAGCGTGATTTTCTCCTCTTCTTCCGTGTTTAGGTCTTTGACGTATATATTGTTATCTCTTACAAAAGCAACTTTATCTCCGTTGGGAGAGATCGTGGCAAATAGTTGTTTGCCATTCGGAGAGACTTCAGTGACTTTTTTCGTTGCGATATCAAAAATATAATAATTTGCTTTGGAAGAACGTCTATAGATTGGTTCTCCTTCATCTGCAATGATGACTTTACTTTCATCTTCATTGAAATCAGTACTTATGGGAAGTTTTTTGCCTTTATAGAATAAATCTTTTTCAGAAAAGATAGCACCAATCGTTTTTCCATCTCGATAATTATTCCTGGCCACATATTTCAAACCAGTTTCTGAATTTGTTTCTATTGAAACATAGGTTTTGCCGTCATTTAAAGAGCGTAAGCCACTTACCGTTTTAGTGTCAAATGTGCCTTTTTGAAAAATGTCTTCTAAGGTGATTTTTTTGGGTGTCTGGGCAAAAGATGTACTTCCCATTAGCATTAGGATTGCTAAAGATTTTTTCATTTGAGTAATTTATATTTAAAGGCAATAAAGCTTTTGTATTCCGTAACTATTTTATTTACCTGTATCGTTGTACATGGAGTTCCTCAACTGCTGTTATCTAAAAGTTCTTATGTTGATTTTAAGCTGATTTAAAAACATGGCGCCGAAATTACTAATTATAGATATAAAATACAGAATTGTAATAGGTTTGTTGGGAAAATTCGAAATTTCAAGATGCCCGTAATAGGTTTTGTTGGTTGTCGTAATAGATTATTTTGCTAGATTATTGTTCATTTTTAAGTGGAAGATCTTCTAAAAGCACCAATTTGCCATCCTTCATTTGCCAGGCGTCATAACTCATATCTGGCCCGTAATATTTGAACTCTCCTTTTAATTTAGGGTCACTAGGGGCGAGATGATCCATTATAATGTTGCTCTTAACTTTCTCATGCTTCAGCAACATACTTGCTTTTGCGTTAAATCTGTAGATCATCCGGCTTACCGTATTATCTACGCCTTTTCCGGTAAAGATCGCTTTGCCAAAAATAGCGCCAGTATCTGATAATTGTAATACATCGATTACCTTTTGTGTGATTTCCGGATTTGTACCCTTCCAGCCTAATAACAGGTATTGATTTTTTACATTTTTAATCGGAATAATATCATAATACTGGCAACCATACCATTGGCCGTTACTAAGGATTTCATGATCTGGATCTTTTATGTTAGGAGACTGATCAACTATTGGGTACAATTTTAATTGCCCGTCTTGTGTGTTTACTTGAATTGTCCCATAATATCGAAATGAACCGTCGTCCAATTTTATATGCCAAGAAAATATTTTAAGTAAATTATCGGATGGTTGCTGTATAGAGATCATTTTCAATGAATCCAGGTCCATGTTAAAGGAATAAGGTGTTTTTAATAACTGTACTAACGTCTTGATGAAAGAATAATTCGCCTGCAGACGTTCGGCTTCATTTACCTCGTTATACATCGTAAAACCCAATGTGACTAAGCTGTCTTGCAACAGCGTCTGGCGGCCATTCGCTTGAGCAATAGAAGAAGGGATGTTGTATACATATGACATGGTATACAATAAGATGATACAGATTTTCTTCATCTATACAATGAATGAGCACAAGACTTAATTAGTGGTATTCCCATGCTAGTTATAAAATATTCACTATTGATTTGTTATAACCTTTCAAGCACGATTGCGCTCGCACCCCCTCCGCCATTGCAAATGCCTGCAACGCCGATTTTCCCCTGCTGCTGTTTAAGCACAGAAAGTAAGGTAATCACAATTCTTGCACCAGAAGCTCCCAATGGATGTCCAAGAGAGACCGCTCCTCCGTTAACGTTTACCTTTTTCGGATCCAATGCCAGTGCTTGATTATTGGCGATAGAAACGACTGAGAAAGCCTCGTTTATCTCATAGAAATCTACGGCATTAGCATTTACCCCGGCATTTTTTAATGCTTTTGGAATCGCTTTTGCCGGAGCGGTGGTGAACCATTCGGGGTCTTGTTGGGCGTCGGCGTAACCTAGTATACGGGCAATGGGCCTCATTCCTAATTCCTCTGCTTTATTCTTGCTCATTAATATGAGCGCAGCTGCTCCGTCATTCAAGGTGGAAGCATTTGCCGCTGTAACGGTTCCTTCTTTCTTAAAGACGGGTTTTAAAGTGGGTATTTTATCAAATTTAACACTATTAATTTCTTCATCTTCTTCGATATAAATGCTGTTACCTTTGCGATCTACCACCTCTACCGGCACAATTTCTTCTTTAAAGGCACCGCGTTGTAGTGCTGATTGAGCTCTTTGGTAAGAACTTATGGCAAATGCGTCTTGTTCTTCGCGGCTTATATGACAAGAAGCAGCACATAATTCTGCGGCCGATCCCATGTGGTAATCATTATAAACATCCCAGAGGCCGTCCTTTATGAGCCCGTCGATGACTTGTTGGTGTCCTAACCGATAGCCATTGCGCGCTTTATCGAGATAGTAAGGTACGTTGCTCATGCTTTCAGTTCCGCCTGCCACCACCACTTCATTGTTTCCTAAGGCAATACTTTGAGCCGCAAGCATAATGGCCTTCATGCCAGAGGCGCAAACTTTGTTTACTGTCGTAGCTGGAATATTGCCTAATTTAGCCTGTTTTATAACTTGTGTGGCTGGGGCCTGTCCTAAATTTGCTGATAAAACATTACCAATGTATGCTTCCTGAATGGAGGTAACGTCTAGACCGGCACGTTTTACTGCTTCTATCACTGCAATACTGCCCAATTGGATAGCCGTAAAACTAGAAAGGCTTCCTCCAAAGCTGCCTATAGGGGTTCTTGCAGCAGAGACAATGTATACTTCGTTAATCATGTGGATATATAATATTGGTTGCGAGACAAGATAGTTAAAATCTGCGTTTCTTTTAATTACTCCCCCTTTTTTTTGTCTTTGACAGTGGTTTTGTTGACATCTTTCTTTCTTTGACGTAGGGCTTCATGGAGCAAATACTCTATCTGTCCATTGGTGCTCCTAAATTCATTGGATGCCCACGCTTCTAACTCTTTTAGCATTTCTTGGTTAATACGTAAGACAAATGCTTTTTTCTCTCCCATTCGCTGTTTCTCTTTAGCTTAAATAAAAGAACTATTTGAATTTATCTAGCTATTTCATGATACAAATTTATATTTTTCTCGCACTTTCACATTAATTGTAGAGTGTTCCTGTATTCACGACAGGAGATACACTTTTTTCACCGCATAACACTACTAGCAAATTACTTACCATTGCAGCCTTCCGTTCTTCATCTAAGTGAACAATTTCCTTTTCAGATAATCTTTCTAAGGCCATTTCCACCATGCCCACGGCTCCTTCTACAATCTGCTTACGTGCTGCCACTACGGCAGTGGCTTGCTGTCTTTGAAGCATCGCACTGGCTATTTCGGGTGCATAAGCTAAGTGGGTGATTCTTGCTTCAATTACGTCAATCCCTGCTCTTTCAAGTCGCTCATTGAGCTCTTTTTCTAGCATTTGACTAACTTGCTGGGCGCCGTCCTTAAGCGTTATCGTTGCTTCCTCGTCTTCAAAATTATCATATGCAAATAAATTTGCCAAGTGCCTGACAGCGGCTTCACTTTGCACTTGCACGTATTGTATATAGTCATCTACGGCAAATAATGCTTTTGCGGTGTCTTTCACCATCCAAACAGTAACGGCAGCTATCTCTATTGGATTTCCTAATTTATCATTAACCTTCATCTTATGCCCGTTTAGATTACGTGCTTTCAAAGAAATTTTCCGTTTTACAGCAAATGGATTAACCCAAAAGAAACCATCTTTTCTTACAGTGCCGATATATTCACCGAAAAGTATTAAAACCTTTGAATCATTTGGATTGATAACGGTAAGGCCTTTGACGATAATAAGGGAGGTAATAGTGCCAACAATAAAAAATAATGCGTTGTTATATATGGAGCTAATATAGGTTGTCGCAATGACAATCAAAAGTATAGCAATAGCTAAATAGCCGGATAATGCAGTAGTAGATTTTTCTTCTTTCATAATTTATTTGATTTAAAATGATATCACAATAATATAAAAAAAAACAGCAGTTTCCTAATCTTTTTTGTTTAATTTTATACAGAATGAGGATACTCCTAGATGTTGTAGAACCCTTGTTTTTTGAACAAAGTTTAGTTTTCGGAGTTTTTACCTAAGTTTGTATAAGGTTTGAATTAAAACATTAGTTAGCATATTGTGTCAAAAAGTCGAAACCCTTCATCCATTTATGCAGGTAATCCTGTAACTCTTAAATACGGCATGATGATTCTCAGCGTCATCATTATATGTATTTTTTTACCTAAACAGCCGAGATTTAGGTTCGAATACGAAAAAGGTAAAACATGGATGCATGAGGATCTTATTGCGCCTTATAATTTTGCAATATTAAAAACGCCCAGTGAATTAAAAACGGATCGTGAGCAAATTTTATCATCAGTATACCCTGTTTATGATAACCATGTACAAGAAAAAAATGAAGAGATTGAGCGTTTTTTAAATGAATTAGAGGCGAAATGGAAGGGGAGTGGGTTAGAAGACAATGATATGCCCGAATACAGCTCTACTGTTACACAGATTTTGTCGCATGTTTACGATAGAGGTATTATCGCCTTAACAAAAAAGTTTCAAACCAATGGAGAAAACTACACCTTTAACCTAGCTACTGAAAATGTGGCCGAAAAAAAGAATACTGCGGAGGTTTACACAAGAGAATCTGCTTTGGCTTATGCCAATACGATCATCGATTCAAAAAAGAGTCTTGCCGAAAAGGAATGGCTTAAAAGTATCATTGGAGATTATATTCAACCAAATTATATCTATAATGAAAGACTGACAGATAAACTGGTTGCTGATGCATTAAGCAATATTTCAACGACTAAAGGGATGGTTCAGCGTGGTGAGCTAATTGTAGCTTCGGGAAGCATGGTAAATAATGAGGTTTTTCAAAAAGTGGAATCCTTAAGGATAGCATACGAGGAAGAGGCTCGTATTGGCGGAGATAGAAACGTTGTTGTTGTTGGTCAATTTCTTATCGTAGGTTTGGTCATTACCTTATTAATGGTATTCCTATACTTGTTTAGGATTGATGTTTTTTCCAACAACAGGCTATTGTCGCTTATACTGCTCGTGGTAACAGGAATGTTGGTAGTGCTATCTTGGGCGCTCAAGCTTAAGCTATCGAGCCTCTATTATATTCCATTTTGCATTGTTCCCATCATTGTGCGTATCCTATTCGACACGCGTCTTGCGCTGAATATCCACCTGCTTATGGTATTGGTGTCAGGTTTTTTTGTGCCTAACAGTTTTGAATTTGCTTTTCTTCAAGTTACGGCGGGTATGGTGAGTATTTATAGCATAAAAACTCTGGTAAAGCGAGAGCAATTTCTTATATCCTCCATCATTATTTTAATTACGTATTTTGTGGCTTATTTGGGGATTATCTTGATTCGTGATGGCTCGATTTCAGATGTTGGGTACGCGTCGTTCGTTCCTTTTATTGTAAGCGTGCTCTTAACACTTTTGGCTTATCCTTTAATTTATGCATTTGAACGTTTATTTGGTATAACATCGGATGTGACGTTGATGGAGCTTACAAATACAAATTCTTCACTTTTGCGGGAATTGTCTTATAAGGCTCCAGGAACTTTTCAGCATTCTTTACAAGTTGCCAATCTGGCGGAAGCAGCTATTTATAGAATAGGGGGGAATGCACTTCTAGTACGGGCTGGTGCGTTATATCATGATATTGGTAAAATGCAAAATCCCCAGTATTTTATTGAGAATCAAACAAAGGGATATAATCCACATGACGGGTTAACTTATGAACAGAGTGCTCAGATTATTATTTCACATGTGAGTAAGGGTATCGATCTGGCTCATAAACATCAATTGCCCGAGTCTATTATTAATTTTATCAGAACGCATCATGGCACTACGCGAACAGATTATTTTTATAATGCATTTATGAAAGATCATCCTGACAAGATAGTAGACGAACAAGTGTTCAGATATCCCGGTCCGATTCCGTTTTCAAAAGAAACTGCCGTGTTAATGATGGCAGACTCTGTTGAGGCCGCTTCAAGAAGTATTAAAGAGCCGGATGCTGAAAATTTAAGTAGTTTGGTTGATAAGATTATTGAGGGGAAGTTAAATCATGGTCAATTTAAGAATAGTAATATCACCATGCAGGAGATCGAAACGATTCGGTCCATATTCAAACGAATGTTGATGAGTATCTATCATGTAAGAGTTGATTATGATGTAAAAAAGGGTGAAGTCAAGCGAATTGTATAAAATTTTTAATTTATTGGCTTGTGCTCCAATTTGATAGCTTCATTCGTTGAAAAATTATCGCATTTGGTATTTATAAAATTTGAAATAATAAAATTTTATATTAGGTTTGCAGTCCCAAAAGGAAAGGAGAGGTGCCTGAGAGGCCGAAAGGAACAGTTTGCTAAACTGTCGTACTGGAAACGGTACCGCGGGTTCGAATCCCGCTCTCTCCGCCAAAGCCAAATGAAGCCCCGCAAATAGCGGGGTTTTTTATTTATAGGAGTAATTAAAGCTAGCTTTAATTACTCCTATAAATAAAAAAAATAGTGAGTGTAACGAATGGGCTTCATTGGCTTTGAGGTCCTACCTATCAGGGATGGCGGCGGCCATTGCGTGCGGGGTAAGCGAGACGCTGCCAATCCCATTTCCGGGATCACCGAGCGAAGCGAAGGTAATCCTGCTCTCTCCGCAAGGATGTTAATCCTAGAAAAAATAAGACGCTTTTCTTTTTTAACTTTGAAATCTATTTAACTGTCAATGAATATACGATAAGTAAATAACCTAAAAGAGGACATTTAGATGTCCTCTTTTTTAAACTTTGATTTTATTGATTAAGTGTATCTTAACAGGAACTTAGGCTTATCTGTAATTTCTATTCTAAACCTTTGTGCTTAATTCTATATTTACAGTAGTTCCCTCATTGATTGCAGATATAATTTCTACTTTACCTTTTAGGTATTCAACTCTATTTTTGATATTGTTCAGCCCCATGCCTGCCTTACCTTTTAAAATAGCGGGGTCAAAACCTATCCCATTATCTTCCGCTGTGATAAAAAAGACCCCTTCGTTTAAGCTACATTGCAATACAATATTTGTTGCTCGGGAATGGCGAATAGTGTTCGTCAGTATCTCTTGAACAATACGGTAAACGGTAATCTGAATAGGAAGAGGGATGTCTTTTTTGATGCCGAAAGGTTGGAAATCAACATGTAGGTTTTCGGACATGATCGATTCGCATAAATCTCGAAGTGCTGTTTCTAAACCAAATTTGAGCAAGGTCTCTGGCATCATATTACGTGCTATGAGCCTTAGTTCTTTTACCGAATTATCTAGTTGACCTATTATTCGGCTTAATTCAACATCCTGTGTTTGGGTGTCGTGGTTGGCTGCCCAGCCAGATAGGTTTATTTTAACACCGGCCAACATGCCTCCAAGGCCATCATGAAGATCGCGTGCTACTCTTGCGCGCTCTCTTTCTTCTCCCTCTAATATTGCTTTAGTGGTAACGAGCTGTTGTTGCTGTTCCAGCTCCTTTAACTGCTGTTCGTAGTTGATTTCTCTTTGTTTTGCGAGTTTTCCTTTGTTTTTGTAATAGTAGCGTATAAAAATAGCTACTATTAGAAGAAAGACACTAGTTATGCCCAACAACCAATTAACGAGTTGCGTGTTCTTGGAAGATAGCACTGCTTTTTGTTTTTCTGCTTCAAGTTTTGTTATTTTTTTCTGTTTCTCGGCATCTTTATATTTTATTTCCAGTTCATGGATGTCATTTTTTAATTTGCTCGCATTTAGACTATCACTTAATTCACTATAACGTTTGTTCCATTTATAGGCTTGTTCCATGTTGCCTAAACCAGCATATGTTGCTGACATATCGCCGTATATTTCCAGCCGACTGTCATCGAGGGACATAAGTTCTTCATCAGCCGAAAGTGTCATTAATATTCCTTTCGCTTCTTGAAATTTTTTTGCGGCAATCAACGATTTGATCTTAAAAAACTGAAGTTCTTGAATCCTGTATATTTTGTTCGGCCCGTTAGCCGACACAATGCCGTTATCAAAACTGGCTAAGGCCTTTTTATATTGATTTAGATGATGATAGTACATACCCTCTACAAGGTAATAACCTGCATATAATTCTGACTGAGGATAAGGAGCCAACAACAGTTTAATACTGTCTAATGCTTGCTTGGCCTCTGGATACTTTTTTAGTAATATGTAATTTTCTCCAGCTCTGTTGTATGCTGCTACGAGGCGAGAAGGTTCAGTAGCTGATTTTCTTAAAAATTGAATAGCCTTGTTTAAATAAATTTCCGCTTTCTCATACTGCTCCAAATTCATAAATGCTACACTCACTGCCACATATTGTGACCCCAGCATCGTGCTGTCGTTAAATTGCTTAGCTAAGGGTATAGCTTTGTTTAATATAATGTCAATAAAGGTTCTATCATCATCTTTACGTTGTTGAATAACGGCGTAATTTACCCACAAGTTCGAACGTACATAAAAAGCTTCCTTCGTGTTGAATTTTTTAAGAAGGCTATCTGCCTTCATATAGGCGACTTCGCTTTTTGCTGGGTCTGTGGCATAATAGAAATAACCGTCGTGTGCATATGAGATTCCCTTTAAAAATGGATACTTTTTGCTTAACCTTTTTCCTTCATCTAGATATTGTTTTGCTTTTGAAACATCTTTAGAAATCCAAAAGATAAATAGATTAAAATTTACTCTCGCTTTAACGCTGTCGGATAAATCTTTCTTTAATAAAGACTGTAAGCTATCGGCGTATTTTGGCCCGATTAAAGGTTGTTGCGCTTTGCTGAATAATGAAATAGCAAGGAGCAAACTTGTAAGACGTATAAGTTTAGACATTATTAAAATTGTGAATAATATTTTAACTTTTCGAAGTTTTAACAGAAATTACCGGAAAACAGGTAGAAACAAAGCCACGTTTCCATGTAAATCAATTGTGGAGCTGCATAATTTTCATTAAGTTTGTGTGTTTTCCGGACCATTAAGCAGGCGTTAAACCGGCCTCTCAAACTTAACTGATTTCGATTATGAAGTGGACGTATTTTATAAAACAGAAGATCAAAGTTGCTTTTCTGTTGTTTTGCATAATGGCCTGTACTATATTAATTAGGGTTCTGGAAGATAAAAACGTTAAAAACATTACCAATTCCCTCTTGTCATTATATGATGACCGTCTAATTCCTGCTTCGGATATATTTTACATGGCAGAACATCTTCACGCCAAGAGGTATCTGATTTTGAATTTTATAAGCAATCCCTCGCCTTCACAGTTGCAAGCACTTGATAGTCAGTTAAAACCTCACAGCCTTGCTATAGATTCCTTACTTAAGAAGTATAGTGAGACTTATTTAGTGGCTCAAGAAAAACAATATCTAGACAGCTTTAAGGAACTGTTAACAGCATACAGGGGTTTGGAGAAACAATTGCTAGAAACCCCACTGCCTGAAATTCTTCAAAAAACAGGGCAATTTAAAAAAGAAAGTGAGATTGCTTTAGGTGATGCTATTGCGAAATTGTCAGAACTTGAAAAGCTTCAAACGCAAGTAGGTAGAGAATTAATGGCTGATGCCCAATTTGTAGTTTCCGGCACAAAACTTTTTTCCGTCCTTCAGATCGGATTATCAATCGTAATTGGTGTGATGGTGGTGGTGCTGGTTTTAGAATCTAAAAGCGTGGTTAAAAAACAGCAGCCTTTTAATATGAATTAAATTCCTAATCAATATATTTTCTGTCATCGTCACTTAAGTTTGTTCTATACGGATCTGTAAACTCTTCATTTTCTTTCGGACTGTTTGTTGTTTGAAAACTCCCTTTTGTGGGTATTTCCTTTATTTCTTTTTTCTTGCGCGGTCGTCCCAATAAGAATCCAATAATTAAACCAAAGGCAAACATAGAGCCTAGTATGGCTAGTTTGGGAACGTATCTGTCTCCGAAAATCCAAAAAATAACTTCATCTGTGTTCTTCATCAGTACAATTGTAACTAACACTGTCAGTATGATGATGAAAATGGTTTTTGCACTCATAAGATAAATTTTACGCTAAAATAGTTTTTTTGAACTACATGACAATATTTTGCACTTGAGTTTAAAACAATAAAAATACATTCTTGTTTTTTTACTACCCTTTATTTATTGCGATTTTTCTCAAAAAGTATCTGTCTCAATAGCTCGAATACTTTCTCAATAGGTATAACTAAGCCCGTATGTAAATATTATTTTTTGTGGATTAGACTCATTAACATAAATAGCTCTTATGCCTGCATCAAAATTAGGAAGGTAGAACCGTAGCAAATTCATGTCCGCTCGTAGTTCTATCCCAAAAGTGCGTGGAGAAAAATTTGCTCTTTGAGTGAAGTTTTCGAAATCGGCAAAGAATCCTCCTTTGAGACGTTTCACAAAGGCTAAAGGACCAATGTCTAAATCCGGATAGGCTATCGGAAATCTATAATCTACAAATAATGTATTGTTAACTTTAGATGATGCTAGCTGATCATATCCGCTGACCATCGGAATATCGTTGGTTAAGTTGTAATCACCAGATCGCTGCTGGAAATTGAAACGTGTTTGAAAGGAATGGTTATTGGTGAGGCCGGGAAAATAAAATGTCGATTTCATAGAGAAGATGGTTCCACTCAAGCGTTTGTCGAACGCCAGATTGCGATAGATGAAATTGAAATTTTGCCCCCATTTAGGAGCTAGGTCTTGAAGGCTTCTTCTCTCATTTCTATTGAAGTAATATTGTACCAACAAGGGGAAGTTAACTTTATCGAAGTTGGCTATATTGAGGTTGGGAATACTTATTTGATAGCGTTTTGTATAGCTGGTACCTATTGACAGTCCGCTGCTATAGATTGTATTTAGCTTGTTAAAAGTAAGCGGAATAGTGGCTTTAATTTCGGTGTAATGCTCTCGCCAGCGTAAAGGAATTCGTTCGTTTGGATTGTTTTGCGGCCGTACGCTGCTTAACTGCGCTTGATTTCGGTATTGAACGGAGATTTTTGGAAACCACTTTTTAAAGGATGCGGAAACGAAATAATCAGACCTACTCGTATTTTGGTCATAATTAAAACCAATCCGAGTTGAAAAGGTGTTTAGCATATTGTCCGACATAAGTTGTAAGCCAAGATCAAAGTTGTCAATGCTCGAAATATCATCGCCCACTGGAGATATGCTATGAAAGTTGAATAGATGTTGGGCTTCATTATAGGCGCTAGAAGCGAAGATTTTTTGTTCGACAGTTGTTGTGTTGTCTTTTTGATTTTCTTGGCTTAGAAGGGGTTTAAAATAGCTTATGAAATAATTCTCATCCCTGCTAACACTGTCTAGTTTGTTTTTATCTATTTTAATTTTGCTAATGAGATAACCGGTAGCTTGGTAGTTATTGAATAACAGTACAGCTCGTTGTTCATCATAAGAAGGGTTGAAAGCGCCGAAGCTTACATTTGTGACTTGTTTAATTGTCTTGCGTGATTGGGAAAGCAAGTAGATGTTGTCGATACCATTGAAGTGGCTTTTAAATAGAATGCCGTGGGGCGTGTATATCGGGCGCTCCATTTGTTGCGCTTGCCAGTCGATTAAAAAAGTACAGGTGTTTGCTTGAAGGTCAATTTCCATCAGGGTAGTACCCTTTTCACCTCGGGCAATTGTAATGATCCTTTTTCCGTCTTCTTTGAAGTACGGACTTTGGACTACAATGCCTTCAGGAATTTTGATGCGGTTTAATTCCTTACCGGTGTTGCTGTTGAGAATAACTAAACTTACTTCGTTGCGTAAATTTATTTCTACGGTAGCAATCGAGTCTCCTTGATGGCTTAAAGCGGGAGCAAAAAATCGGGTTTTGTGCGTGAGTTGTTTGTATCTATTAGTGTTAAGATCGAAGACATTTATCACATGAAATGTTTGTTTTAGATAACGCTTATCATAGCGCATCTCATCCCAAGTAATTTTGTTAGCTCTATAAGAGAAATGCGCTTGGGTTTGGATGCCTGTTTTTATGATTTCGGTGACTGCATTTTGACTATCTATGGAAACAATCTTAGGTACACTATGGTAGCTTCGTTGGATCGCTAGAATATTTCCGTTCGGAAGCATTTGTGGTAACAAAAAATCTATCACTTCCTGTTTCTGTTGAGGGAAAGTTGAGTAGTTTATGGGTTGGGTTTTTGCTAACTGATGGCGCCAAAGACTGTCGAGTTCGCGCACCGTTTTATCATGCCACTTCTTTGTGTTATAGCCAGTGAATTTTTGCAAGGTACTGCTAAAGTTGTAGGGGCGGATAGGATTCTTTTTTATGTCGGTTAATAAACTATCTAGAAAGTTGATGCCATAGTCGTTACGCATTTTGGTGGTCATGAAATAACCTAGCTGATAGTACCCTGGCGTGATGTTTTTAAATGAACCAAAAAAGTCCTTTTGATAACTGTATTTTGCGCCACTTAGTGTATTTGTTCTGAAAGGCATCTCCCAAGAAGGAAGACGTCCTCTTCCTGCCGAACTTAGGGCAGTCTCTATGCCTACCGCATCACCCTCATAAAACCAAGGGGGTAATGTAATGCCGAAAATAGCCAAGGCAAGCTGTTCAAAAAGGGGTGGTTTAAGGTAGCCTGTTAACTTGTCGAATTGAACTACGTGCCTAAGTTCATGAACAGCTAAGCTGTTCAGCCAATCTTGGTAATCCATTTCCTGTGGGGGGGTAGTAGAGAACTCGGATCTCCTGGGAGCTAGCTGTACAAAACCGTTAGAAACAACATCGCGGTTCTGCAGGATAATGGATATTTTTCTTGGTTTTATACCAATTGATTTTTGTACTACCTTTATAGTCTGCTCCATCTTATTGGTTAGACGTTGTGCTTCTTCTTCGAATTCCGCTGGGTATATAACTTGGAAGGACGCTGT
>DATMSZ010000455.1:0-21994 GCA_035565175.1 Pseudosphingobacterium sp. | reverse complement strand
CCGATTCATTCTGCTTTCCATTCTTTATCCAACCCATATTTATTATACTCCATATGGCATAACAGGATAAAGAACAACAGGGCATAGATTAACTGAAACGCAACAGCTTCCCAATTTTCAATAAGACAGGATCCTAAAATCAATGCACAAATAACGGATGAACCTATAATATAAGCTTCTTTTGTACGCCAGCCAATCACCAGTAGTATACCCAACAGCAATTCTACAAAGGGTAATATCGAAGCAAACAAATAGGTAAATACCTCCGGCATAAGAGAAGTTTTAAATAAATCGATCATCCAATTACGGAATGCGGGGATTTTTGGCAATCGAACAATACCATGTCCCAAAAAACTGATGCCTATACTTAGCCTTAAAAATAAATAAGCCAATGCTTTATTCTTTTCCATCTACAACTTAATAATAATTTTCCCGATCGTTTTTCCACTTTCCAATTGCTGATGTGCTTTTTTAACATTATCAGCGGTGAGCCCTGAAAGCGTTTCTTTCAGTGTCGTTTTCAATGTTCCGCTATCGAGTAGCTCGGCCACTTTATTTAATGTATGATGCTGCTCAATCATATCGTCTGTTTGAAAGGTCGACCGCGTGTACATTAACTCCCAAGAGAAACTCGCGCTTTTGTTCTTAAGCTTGTTGAGTGCCACCGGAGTGGAAGACCCGGTAATGGACGCAATATGTCCCTGTGGTTTAATCAGCTCTACCATCGCATCCCAATACAAATTGGTGTCCACAAAATCCAATATAAAATCTACATATTGAAAGTCAATCTTGCGCATTTCATTGATCAGATCTTTGTGATTAACCACATAATCTGCGCCCTGTTGCTCGCACCATGCTATACTTTCGGGCCTTGATGCCGTAGCGATAACGGTAAGACCTGCAACCTTTTTGGCTATTTGTATAGCGATCGATCCAACGCCCCCAGCTCCACCGATTATAAGAACGGATTTTCCTCTGTCTTTCTCATTGATCCGAATGCGGTCGAACAAAATCTCCCAAGCCGTCAGCGCAGTAAGTGGTATGGCGGCGGCCTCCTCGGTGTTTAAAGATTTCGGTTTCCTCCCTACAATGCGTTCGTCGACAAGCTGGTATTCCGCGTTGCTTCCCGATCGTGTAATGTCACCGGCATAATATACTTCGTCGCCTACTTTAAACAGGCTAACACCCTCTCCCACTGCTTCCACCACTCCTACAGCATCCCATCCAATTATCTTGGGTGATGCTAAGATCATATCCTTCGCACTATTCTGGCGTATTTTAAAATCGACCGGATTCACGGAAACAGCGGCGATTTTCACTAAAAGATCTCTACCGGTTGGTAGCGGTTTCGTTGTTTCAAATTCGATAAAACTGTCTTTATCAAGTATCGGTAATGAGGTTTTAAATCCTATTGCTTTCATAATAACCTATCCTTTTATTTTTATAAAAAATGCACTATAGCAACCATTTCCCTATTGGTTTGTTGCTTCTATCTAAAATCATTAAAACAAAATTATGACTAACGTGCGATAAAGTCTGGTATAATTTCATTGTATGTTTGTAAAAATAGATTGTTTACAATGGAAAGATTCAATAATTATCATTCATTAAATGTATTCCGACACCACAGCGATACTTGGGAATTCCCCAAACACAATCATAATTTTTATGAACTGATTTTTATAGAGCAAGGTAATGGCAACCATATATTGAATGATGCACTGATCCCTTATAATCCAGGAGACGTATTTTTGCTGCGCCCGGAGGATACTCATTACTTCGAAATTGCAGCACCTTCCCAATTCATATTTTTGAAGTTCACCGAACAGCTATTTATGGAGAAACTTGAAGGAAGCAAAACTGCCAAATGGCTTAACATTGTTAAAACCTTATTACAAGCTCCTTCTATCGTGAACGGTGGCCTCATAACTGATAGCGTAGACAAAAAGAAGTTGAAGAGCTTATTGCATATTTTACTATCTGAATTTTCTAATAAATGCTCCTATAGCCGCGAACTATTGCTCGAACTTTTTGGTGCAGTAATGATGATGGTTGCCAGGGCGCAGGCTACCGCACAATTTGGCGAGCAATGCCCCATCAATACAGAACTGGATAAGCTAAGTCAGATTCTAAGTTATACGCGTCTTCATGCCCTGGATGCCGAAAAGATGCGTGTGGAACATATTGCTAAACACTTTGCAATGTCAGCTAACTATATCAGTATCTATGTAAAAAAACACAGCGGTTTATCCATACAACAGCATATTATTCAAACAAAGCTCAAGGCGGCAGATCAACTATTAAAGAATGGCAGATATAATGTAAATGAAATTGCAAGCAGATTAGGTTTCACAGATGCTAGTCATTTTAATAAAATATATAAAAAGTACGTCGGTGTCAATCCGAAATCAGTGCAACGAATTGGATAGCTCTATAGCCCGTTTTTAATTTAGAAACATATTGAGCATATTAACGTATTCGAGGTTCCTTCCTATTTGTAGGCATATAAGCTAATTCATATCTTTATGAAATTTATTTAAACCGCTGCATAAAATGTTGGATCATTTTCCGTTTTACCTTGGTCTCATCATCGCTATCTTATTACTTATAATGCTGGCTAACAAATTAAAGGTGGCCTATCCGGTATTATTGGTGCTAGCGGGATTACTCATTAGTTTTATTCCGGGTATCCCCGTCATACATATCGATCCAGAGCTTATTTTTATCATTTTCCTCCCTCCCTTGTTGTATGAAGCTGCTTGGGCTATATCGTGGAAAGAGTTATGGCGTTGGCGTCGTATTATCAGTAGTTTCGCATTTATTGTTGTATTCTTATCAGCAATGTCCGTAGCCTTTGTAGCTAATCACTTTATTCCGGGCTTTTCGTTGGCACTGGGTTTTCTATTGGGTGGCATTGTCTCTCCACCGGACGCCGTTAGTGCGGGTGCTATTTTAAAATTTGTGAAAGTACCTAAACGACTGGCCTCTATCTTAGAAGGCGAAAGTTTGTTGAACGACGCATCATCCCTCATCATTTTTCGTTTTGCTCTGATTGCCGTTGCCACTGGACAATTTGTCTGGCATGAAGCGGCACTGAGCTTTGGGTGGATGCTGATCGGTGGAATAGGCATCGGCCTATTAATTGGTTGGATTTTTATGAAAGCCCATAAACGCTTACCGACGGATGCAAATATAGACATCATATTTTCTATTGTAACACCCTATATCATGTATATCGCTGCGGAAGAAGTGCATAGCTCCGGGGTATTGGCCGTGGTAAGTGGGGGTTTGTTTTTATCTAACAAAAGACACCTTTTTCTAAGTAGTACTTCGCGGTTAAGAGGAGTAAATTTTTGGGAGAGTTTATGTTTTGTGCTGAACGGACTGGTATTTATGCTTATTGGACTTGATTTGCCTGAAATTACTGCCGGGCTTGAAGGAGTAAGCGTTTCAACGGCCATAGGCTATGGTTTACTCATTACCAGTGTGTTGATAGTGGGGAGAATTTTATCGACATATGGCGCCGTAGTCGTTACACTTATTGCGCGCTATTTTATAACGGTTGCCGATAGCAGAAACCCAGGTTATAAAATACCACTGATATTAGGTTGGACGGGGATGCGAGGCGTGGTCTCTTTGGCGGCGGCTCTTTCTATCCCTGTGCAATTAAGTGATGGTACTCCCTTTCCGCAACGCAATCTTATTCTCTTCATTACCTTTGTCGTTATTTTACTGACACTCTTATTACAAGGGCTAACACTCCCCTATTTAATCAGGAAAATAAAAGTGCTCAATCTTGACGAAGGCCCTTCCGACGAAGAAGTATACCTTTCGATCCGAAGACAGCTAGCCAATTCTGCCCTGCAACATCTAAGGAACAACTACAGCGAAGAACTAGGTAGTCAACCTGTATTACAACTCATGGCACGTAAGTGGGAAGATAACAGCCGCATCGCAGATGATGTATTAATTTCAGCGGAATGTAAATCAATCTATCTCAATATCCTTGACCACCAAAGGCAATGGCTTTTGAATCAAAACAAAATAGAACAACATCTGGATGAAGAGATTGTCCGTCAGCATTTACTTTTATTGGATTTAGAGGAAGAGAAGCTTAAACTCACTTAGTTTACATTCATTTTTAGGCAAGAGCGCATTCAAGCATTTGATGACATTTAAGTCAGTAGATCGATTACACAGTTAACTGTCCGTCTAGATGCCGATTTGCACCCAAAATCAGGACTAACTTTGCAATTGCAGGCTCTCTCCATTCCAAAGGCATGTCTCCCTTGATATAAGCAAGGTTTTCATCCACATATAGTTCTTTTCCCTCAGACCAGATCTTGCAAAACTGATCTGATTCCTCGTTTTCAACGAGTTCAAAATTAAAGGCCTGTTCCTGTTCCGGTGTAATGGACACCGGTATATCTAAATATTTCATGTCTTTACAAATTAGCATGCTCTTTTTCTAACTCAACAAGTTCCAACGTGAATAGTTTTCTGATTATCCGACATTAGTATCAATTGCAATGAAAATGGCTTGGTTCTCTAGACCGGCTAGTCAACACAAATTTAACAATTTTAAAAAGTTCATTATTACTAAACTTTGTTTATATTTACAAGCATTATATCAAGTGGATCCGATTGATAATTAAAAGGATAAAAGATCTGGTATAGATAAACTATTAGAAACAAAAGTAAGAATGCATAATAAAATAAAAATGGTCGTTTTCGATATGGCAGGTACGACTGTAAATGAGGATAATCTAGTCTACAAAACCCTAAGGGATGCCATCAGCGATGCCGGATTTAACTTCAGCTTGCACCAGGTAATGGCTCATGGCGCCGGGAAAGAGAAAAAACAAGCGATTCGAACTATATTAAAAACGTTCGAAAAAAAGCAAGATGAACACATGGTTAATCGTATTTATGAGCGTTTTATAGAACAGCTTACCGCAGCGTATGCTACGAAAGATATACTACCGCAAAATAACGCCGAAGCGACTTTCAAGGCATTAAAACAACGAAATATTTTAGCGGTACTTAACACGGGCTATGACCGCTCCACAGCACAATCTATCTTAGACAAATTGGGTTGGAAAGAAGGCGTTCAGATTGACGGCCTTGTAACCGCAAGTGACGTAAGCAAAAATAGACCTGATCCAGATATGATCCATTTTGCCATGCACCGTTTTCATATTTTAAATAGTGGTGAGGTAGCCAAAATAGGTGATTCAACCGTCGATATTGAAGAAGGACGAAATGCAGGTTGTGGGTTAAGTATTGGAATTACAACGGGTGCGCATACGACTGAACAGTTAAAAACAGCACATCCTGATAAAATAATTGATGATCTAATGGAGTTGTTGCCCTTATTAGCGTGAGTTTGCTTAGAAAGTGCACGAGGTTCTTATCTCGACAAGAACCTCGTGTGAACCGAAGAGATCTCTGTTCTAAGCGATCACATTCTTATTTCTTTCCATGCTCCTGTAATAAAACAATCGCATCGTATAACACACCGGCTTCTCCCCTGAAAGTTCCCGAACCTTCCGGTTTATTATCCTTGGTATACCATTCGAAAAAGCCATTATTTTTAAGTACCCGATCCAACATAGGTTTCAGTTGCTCGAAAGCTTCCTCTTCAAAGCCATTTATTACCAATTGCTGTATCATTCGTCCACCAAACCAGGTCCAGTCTCCCCCATTTTGATAACCGTAAGGATACATTCCCTTATTTTTGAAGAATCCTTCAGGATAAGTCGGATAAAGCGTTAACCCAATGGTTGCCGCGCCGGATTCCTTTACATTGGCTATCATTTTGTTAAGCGAGTGTTTGATTTGTTCTTTAGACAATAGGCCTGCCTCAATCGCTATCGCTGTGCCACCATGGTAAAAAATGGCATTTTCATTGAAAGAGCTATCAAAAGGAGAATCTGATAGGTAAAGATGGGGAATAAACTTTTGATTTTTCTTATCCCAGAGGTATTTCATGGCATTGCTTGCTATGCGCGCATGGATAGGCTTCCATTTTTCAGCCCGCTCTGGAGCCATCTGCATAAAATTATCCAGTGCTATCAAAAACATCGCATTGTCGTAAATGTCTATCGCCAAGTGTGAATCGTCCGTTAAGTACACTCCCCAGTCATGCTCCGGCTGCACATCTCCCCAATCGGCTGTTGTAGCCCCCCAGAGTAGTCCATATTTTTCATTATAATGTTTTTCCATAAGAAAGGACAAAGCCTGTTCCATCCGATCAGTCACCGAAAATTGCCCTACTTTGCTGCGTAGGAAAGCGGTGTCACCGGTAGCTTTTGTATACTTGTAAACGGCCTGAATCAAGGATGTTTCCTGATCTGTTTCCACGGTATTTTTATGCCCTGCATAATGCGGCGCCAAGGTATTATAAATGTATTCGTAACCTCCCTTGGTAGGTTTAACAGCAGATTTCGGAATAAATCCATCTACGATATTGCCATCCGAACCCTGTAGCTGAAAAAAGATAATTAAATTATCTTTCAGTGTATCTCGGGGATGGACTTGGGTTGCCAGATTAATAAAGGTATTGTAATCCCTAATCCATACTTCACGATATCCATCTCCTGCATTAAAACCTGTACTCACTATTTTCAGGGCGCGTTCTTTTATGGCATTCAACGAGGTATCGGAAGCTATTTTTTCATTTAAATCGTTGGCTTTATTTACACGTGTATTACCTGATCCACAGGCCATTAAGACCGAAAAAGACCCAATTAACAAACTTATAAGTAAGTGCTTCATTTCATTGTTGTTTTAATATGTTCTCATTTTGCAACGGGTACACCGCCTATGCCCCACGTTTTATTCGGTGAAGGCCCCATCTCCAATACGAGCGTACCTCCTTTTAATACATCGGCCGCGGGGAGCCAACAGTCATTCCACAATTTACCATTCAAATAGGCTCTTTGTATATAGATATTCTTTTTGCTATTATTCTTGGCTTCAATGGAAAAAGACTTACCTCTTCCATAACGATTGCCAAGATCCATCGTCACTTTTTGGAAAAGTGGACTGCCAATTTCATAAATGGGGTTCATACGAGCGCCACCATCTGTTTGAAACAGACCAAGAGCGTTCATGACAAACCAAGCACTCATTTGACCCTGATCTTCATCTCCTAAATACGCGTTGGCAACGCCATGCCCATAATAACGTTCCATAATTGCCCGGCTCCATTTTTGAGTTAGCCAAGGGTGCTTAACCCAGTTAAAGAGAAAGGCAAAATGCATAGACTGCTGATTGCCCTGAACAACCGGGTAGTCCCAATATTGGTCATTCGGCCCATTGAAACGCCATCTATAGCTTTCATCAAATCCCCATTCTAAACGCTTAAGGAAGGTATCTTCTCCGATATAAGCAGCGAGCCCAGTAACATCTTGGGGAACAAAATAAGTGAGCTGCCAAGCATTTCCTTCCACGTAATGCTCATTGGCACCCGACTTGAATGGATCAAAATCTGGCAACCATTTCCCATCCTTATCACGCATCCTTGCATAACCAGTTGCTGTATCAATAGCATTTTTCCACCAGGAGCCCCGTTGGGAAAATTGCTTATACACTGAATCCTTATGAAGCGCTTTAGCAAACTGGGCTACCGTCCAATCATCAAAACTATATTCCAATGAATTGGAAAAGCGTCCTTCGTCATAAGGCACATATTGATGATTAAGGTAAGTGACCAAATCCCGATTTCCGGCATAACCGCCCTCCACTGCAGCAGGCAATGTTGTCTGCATCTTATAAACCGCTTCGAAAGCTTTCTCCACATCATAGTCACGTATACCCATCTGGTATGCACCCACAATAAGTGGTATTTCGTGTTCAGCAACCATTACCGGAACGTATTCCATACCAGCGGGACCTTTTGCAAGCCATCCATTAGCTTTATACATCGCTAATTGTGACCTCACCCATTTGTTGGACCACTCGGGCGTCACTAGATTCCAAAACTGATTCAGATTCCAGAAAGTATTCCAGAAGGCGTCACAGCCGAGAGCGCGATCGTCTTTGTCTGCAAAACGACGTATCTGCTCGTCGGCAGATACCCAACTCCCGTCGACATCACTAAAGGTATTTCTACTCGCCAATGAACGGTACATATTGGTATAAAAGCGTTCCTTCTGTAAAAAGTCGTTCGACTCAATTTTTATACGGCCTAACAAGTCATTCCAAACATTCTTATGCATCTTTAATACCTCTTCAAATGACCATCCGAAAGGAGTGCTGATCTCTTGTTGTAGATTCTTTTCGGCTTGTTCAATACCGCTGTATGATATTCCCGTTCTCACTTGAACAGTGCGTTTCTTCTTTGTATCAAATTCAACGAACATGCCTGCCTGCTGAACTTCACCAGTCTCCAAATTACGACCCCTAAACACCACGTTATCTTTCCAGCTGCCAAAGTCACGGATGGGTTGATCAAATTCCATTACAAAATATACCGTATACGCCTGATCAACACCTCCCGACCAGACATTCTTTGAGAGTTGTTTGCTGTGTCCTATAACTCGGTTTGCGCTAACTTGCTTGATACTTGCCTCTTCTATGACATAACGGTACTCACTAGGAATTTGCAGGTCTATCATAATTCTTCCTGTATCACCTTCATGGTAGGTATAGCGTTGGAAACTGCTTCTTGTGCCCGCCGTTAATTCCGCTGTAATCTGGTAATCTTTGAGGTCAACACGATAATACCCCAGTGCAGCATTTTCGCTCGACTTATCAATTCGAGATCGATAGCCACTATCGGGTTGATGTTCATCTCCTATGGTAGTTTCTAGCCGGCCGGTAACGGGAAAGGTCCCTAAACCGGCCATAGTCCATTCATGAATGTGACTAAAGGTACCAATAGATTCAATAGTAGGATCGTAGCCTGCCTGCCATCCGCTGTTCTGGTTATCTGGACTTAATTTTACCATACCAAAAGGCATCCAAGGTCCAGGAGCTATCATCCACCGGGAATGTGCCGCACCAATCATGGTATTCACATAATCTGCAGCACTGGCAACTTTATGGGGTGCTCGCAAAATTTTTTCGCTTGTTGCTAATTGCCCGTCAATGTAAACAGCATAGGTGCTTTCTTGCTGGTGCTGTACTGCCGGCATTGGTGCTTCAAAAACATATCTGCCGGAATCAAGTTTTTGTTTGAAAATAGGCTGCCCAGCCAGTTTGACTTCTATAAGGGGCTGCCCCGTCAGATGGCAAACGTCTACCAGCAGTGGCTGAAAGCTGCGTCCGTCTTGTTTAAGTTCATAATTTGCCACTTTTACCCCCCGTAACAACGCATTTTTACTTGGTTTTACCTCAACCGAAGCAGGTCCTTTCAAGCTTAAATTATCGAACACTAACCATCCTCCTTGAAGACTCGTTAGCTGGATTTCGTTAAAACCATTCGTCAATTGACCAACGGGCACCTCTATATAAATACGTTGTACTTTGCCATGATCCCAAGAACCTTCCGGTTCTGCTTTACCATTTCCTTTTTCAAGGGCAAAGTGATGAGCGTTGCCATTAATCAGCACCTTCACCACGGGAGCCTGGTGCGGATCGGTTTGCAATACATTTACTTCAAAAAAGAACCTCGACTTGCTATTTACTTTTTCGAGTTCGAAATCAACGTTCAAGACATGAGAACGTATACCGGCAGTAGGCCCTGTGCCTCCCCATTTCGTTGCTGGCCCCGGCAAGACATAAGGCCAATCGGTGCTAGCATCCGAATGGCCAATTAGAAAGAAGCGATCTTCAAACCCAAAATCATGTTCTATAAATTGCTGATATCCTTCAGGAGCTAGGGCCATACCCTGCGGACTATGGTCTTTTTTACCAATCTCCCAAATCAGGTGAGCTTCATCCGAAGCAAATCCAATTGTTGGGATTAACATTACAAGCACAAACCAAAAACATCTTGTTATCTGCATTATTTTAGATTTTTTTAATGAAACAAGCTTCCTCTTTCACAAATGCGACTATCACTTTTGCTTTGTTATTTCCTACGTTACGAAGCGTATAGCTATTGGCAGCTGCAGGGACAGCAAAGGTCTCCACAAAATGGAACAACTGCTGAGACCCATCAGCCGTGCTTAACTCAATTGTTTCTCCTTCCACCAACATAAGGATATGACATTGTCCTTTCGTCAATATATCGACACGATCGTCAAACTCATAACGATATATGTCGTAAAAATGTTCGGGATGCGTAGGTAAATGCACAACGCGGCTTTGTTCATCTATTACGTGTGTCACCGGTTGAGCAATCAACGTGTCTGGCACCACTTTTCCCTTTCGGGAAAAATCAAGGTTGTCAAAAGCCCTATCGATATTCAATGGTCTCGGATTGCCATCCAAATCGGGCCTAAGCCAATCGTACATTTTGAAAGTGAAGATATAAGGTGTCGCACTAATCTCCAACACTAAATTATTCTTACCAGAGGCATGGACTGTACCGTTTGGTATAAGGTACAATCCATGCTTTTCTGCTTGAAATTTTTGCACATACTGTTCAATAGATATCGTACGATTTTGCTCAAAACTCTCTTCCAAAACCCTTTTGAAGCCAGCAGGATCGATATCCTCTTGAAAACCTAAATAAACCACGGCATCTTGCTCACAGTCAACAATATAATAAGTTTCATCTTGCGTGAAATTTTCACCAAAATGCTCATTGATATAAGTCGCACTCGGATGGCACTGAATTGATAAATTTCCACCATCATACGTATCTAGAAAGTCAAAACGGATAGGAAATTCATCCCCAAATCGTTCGAAGGCTTTTCCAAGTATGTGTTCGCCTTCTAAGAACATCAGTTGATCAAAAGAAACCTCCAATTTATTTTCACCATCGGCTAACACCACACCATTTTCCGGAACAATCATCTCAAAAGACCAGGCGTAATTCGTCGCCGTCTGGTCCAAATCTGCCAGGTGTTTCTTCAGCCACTGTCCACCCCAAACCCCAGATTCAAACCAAGGTCTTACCCTAAAATAACTTTGCGACATGGCGTTGAGAGTTCTCCTTAGAACATCACCGTACATCCAGGTAATGGTTTCACGAGTTTGTTGATCTACCATTATCGTTACGCGAGGCAATATGTCCTTTTTGTGCTTATTCAAGACAACCCAATCCACGAAGTAAAAACGTTTGTACATCTGCTTATTGTCCTGTTTAAGTTCACTACCGATGTTACGAACTAGACCTGCACGCATTCTTTGTTGAATCACGTTCTTGGGCAGGTCGAAATAGATGATCGGAGCTGTGGTGCGGCAAAGTGCAGCCCCACAGCCGTAAATCACCACAAGTGAGTCATCCGGTTCAGGAATAATTTCGGTCAACTTCTCGCCATTAAAAAAGTCAGCTAATGATAAGGTCGTTTTTGAACCAAAAAGCGGGTCGTCACCTCCTAGAAATGGATTCACCATAGCATCAATCCTAGCTGTTGGCAGCATGCTATCCGCCATAGACACAAAGCACACCTTTTTATTCAGCTTTTCGAACGCTAAGCCCAGTTTATGTACAATCTCTTTCCAATCGACTCCTATGTAACCATCTAAGAGGTATATAGGAAGATCGCACATACTGGAAGCTAATGTATCGAAGCCTTTAAAAATTTCGCCTTTTGCCGGGTAAGTCGGACATATTTCATAATTCAGGTGCACATTTTTGTTGCTTAGTTCCATTTCTTTGTTTTGCTGTTCCATATAATATTTATTCTGATTTTCTTCTCTTCTATCTTCTAAATTAATGAGCGACCTCTTGTGATGGTGAATAACCGTATTTATACCTTATTCCTAGTAACCGGGATTCTGTACCAAACTCGGATTTCTCTGTATCTCATCTGTTGGAATTGGTAGTAGTAAATGCTTTTCCTGTATAATAGCTCCTTTGCCGTTTGCATGTTCCACAACAGGTTCAAAACGGATTTCTCCACTTGCATTGCCTACTGGTACCGGAAACATCCTCGTTCGTTGCACATCGAACCATTGACGCCCCTCAAATACCAATTCCCGATAACGTTCTTTCCATACTTCCTGTACAAATTGCTCTACTGATAGACCTACGAGTGATTGCTTCAATTGATTGGCATCGGTTTTCCAAAAAGCTCGACTTCTTACCTGCGTTAGGTAGTTTAGCGCTTCGTCCGTCACACCTTCAGAAAGCGCTATCGCTTCAGCAGCTATCAATAAAACATCAGAGTAGGTATAAATGGCCAGATCCTTACCTGAACTCGCCGTTTCAAATGTTGCTTCGTCATCCATCCACATATAAGGAGATGAAGCGAAATTAAGAACCGTGCCATTTGGTCTCGTTAAAGATGAATGGAAATATTGCTTCTCCTGTATACGCAAATCCCCATCGCTGTTATAACCTCGCAAAAAGGTTGTAGAAGGACCATACGCATTATTAGTTATCGCAAAGGCGGTAGATGACGCTGCTGTGCTCGGGAAAGCCCAATGCACATGCGTAGAGGTGGAAATGCCAACCGCAAATTCAAAATAGTAAATATATTCGCTGCTGTTGTTATCCACCCGCCGCAACTTGTTGTAAGCAGTGCTATTCAGATTAACTGTTCCGTCTGCGTTCCGATCGTGTGTCGTCAATTGATACACACCACTATTTATAATCGACTTGGCAACCGCTGCGCTTTTAGTATATTCATTTTTTTGCAAAGGATAACCGCTCATGGTCAGATAAACATCCGCCAAAAGCGTTGCCGCGGTACCTTGTGTTATCCGGCCAGTATTATTGGCCATAGTAGAGGAAGCCAATTCCGCTTCATTGACCGCAAATTCCAAATCTGATGTAATAAGGCTATAAACCTCTTCAAGCGAACTCTTCGTTACATTTAGATTTTCCAAGCCTTCGTATGGCTCGGTAATTAATGGTACTTCTCCAAATAACCTTGCCAATTGAAAATAACCCATGGCTCGAAAAAAGCGAGATTCACCCAACAATTGGTTACGCTGCGTATCAGACAGCCCCGGCGTAGTCGGGATATATTTAATAGCGTTATTGGCTCTAGAAATCCCCCGGTATAAAATACTCCAAATGTCCTGAAAATAAGTTGATAGGTTTGTTGCGTTGAATGTCATGTTTTGAGCATGCTGAACGTGCACCTCTTGTCCCTTAAATTCATTATCAATATAACCTGTTAAATACGGTCCAAAAAACATTTTGGCACCAGAGTAGTGGGTGCCCGCTCCGTCGTAAAGTTGGGGCGCACCTGTCCTGTAAAGTCCGTTTACAGCATTTGTAGCATGCTCCGGCTGTGCAAAATATTGACTACCGGAAATTTCGTCCTTCGGAACTTCATCAAGAAACTTTTTACAAGAACTGAAGAACACCGTTGCTATGATCAAACAAAATATGATAGGTTTCATTTTTCTACGATTTAAATTTAATTTAGTCATCTTCACGCTGTGCTTAAAATTGAAAGCTTGTTCCCAACGTGAAAGTTCTCGGCCGTGGATACTGATGGAAGAAAATATTCTGTCCCCATTGATCTCCTTCCCAAGAAGTAGCCTCTGGGTCGTATCCCATAAAACTGTCAGACGTTATTAAAAAAGCATTCTGAACACTCGCATAAACCCTCCAGTTTTTCAATCCTATTTTACTCAGTTGCTCTGCACCGAAGTTGTAGCCAATACTGATAGCATTTGCTCTCAAATAAGATCCATTTGCTACCCAGTGGTCGTCTACTTCACTATTTTGACCTGAATAAGGGCCATTCCGTATTTGCTGAATCATGGTATTCTGATGATCTTCGGTCCAGCTGTCATATAATGTCCGTTTAAGTCCGTTAGAATACCCAGTCCGGTCTTCCATAGAATGAAAGAATTGCTGAAGAATGTCAACACCTATCACGAATTGAAGATCTATGCTCAAGTCAATATTCTTATACCTGAAATTATTTATAAAGCTACCCGTCCAATCTGGTAAGCCATTGCCAATAATGGTGCGTTCGGTGCTGCGCTTTGCTTCACCGGGGATCGCTCCTACCTTTGCTGCTTCAGCTGCTTCGGCCGTACTCCAAGTACCCAGCCGTTTATAACCCCAAAATGAGCTGAGACTCTCTCCCACTCTCAAGATGGTCTGGCTACCAGACACCCAGTTAGGTCCGGGAAAGATATCTTCATCGTTTAGGCCCAAAGCCTCAATACGGTTTTTATTATAGTTAAAGTTAAGCGTCGTTTCCCAATTAAAATCTGCCGATTTAACAGGTGTGCCACTAATTAACACTTCTATACCCCTATTAGAAACAGAACCAATGTTATCTCTAACAGCCGCAAATCCAGTAGATGTAGGTACGGGTCGATCTAGCAAGAGGTCTGTGGTTAGTTTATGATAGTAGTCGAGTCCAAGCGTCAATCGTCGATTTAAGAGCGCAAGGTCCATACCGATGTCAAACTGCTTTGTTTTCTCCCACTCTAAGTTTGGGTTGGGCAATCTGTTGATGTAGCTCTGCGAAACGCGGGATCCATTGATAAGCGTTGTTTCGGAGGAGATCGTAGCCAGCGATTGGTAGGTAGGAATTTCGGTATTTCCAGTTATTCCATAGCTAGAACGTAGCTTCAGTTCGTCGATTACATCGATATCAGCAAGAAAGCGTTCTTGCGACAACACCCATCCTAAACCTACGGATGGAAAAATTCCATATTTATTATTGGCGCCAAAGCGCGACGATCCATCTATACGGCCAGTAAAGGTCAATAAGTATTTACTTCGATAACTATAACTACCTCTTAAAAAATACGAGTTCATTGACCACCTATCGTACGAAGAGGTTGGCGCACCCGGTTGACTGGCTGCTTGAATGCTATTAAAGCGAAAAAAATTATCTGAGAAACCTCGTGCAGAAATAGCGTTCGTTTCCGCTGTTCGCTCTTGCCAGCTTAAACCAATGACGCCATTTATACGATGGTCGCCAATTTCTTTATTGTAATTCAAATAAGTTTCTTCTTGCCAATAAAACGAATGCTGATCTTCAATATAGGCATAACCTAATGGTGAAGAAATATTAATCAGATCGGTAGGATCATAATTTTGAATAATGTTATCCTGTTTATCAAAACCGAACTGCGTGCGCAGATCCAATCCAGGTAATATATGGAACGTCACATAACTATTGCCAAAAATCTGCGTACGTTTCCGCAAACGATCTTGTGTTGTTAATACGTGTACCGGGTTTGGTATCGCTTCCAATGAATAGGAATCGCTGATCATGCCACTATGTGCCCATGTGCCATCTGGAAATTTAACCGGAAATATAGGAGGCATTTCCAGCATTGATCTTCTTGGCATCTGATGCCCGCCTCCTTCTTCAAATTCATTACCACGATTGTAGTTCACCAGTATATTCGTTCCTAAAGAAAGCCATTTTTTTGGGTTTGCGTCATATGCCAATTTACCATTTATCCGCTCCAGCCAGTTGTTAAGCATAATCCCTTCTGTCTTTGCATAATTCATAAATGCTCCGAACGAAGACTTTTCTGCTTTGCCCAGCACAGACAATTGATGGTTGTGTGAAACAGCGGTACGAGTTGCTTCTTCCTGCCAATCGGTATCGTACAATGGATTGCCCTCGGCATCGAACAAACGTGGATCCGACTTAGTAAAAACAGGAGGTGTGCCACTTGTATTATATTTACTATAGTTTTGGAAACCTCTTTCTATAACTTCCAAAAACTCATTTGAATTTAGTACATCCAGCTTTTTCGGCAAAACGCCCATGCTAACGAATCCATCGTATCCAATCACCAATCCCTCCGTTGGCGCACCACGCTTGGTAGAAACCAATATCACCCCATTAGCGCCTCGAGCGCCGTATATTGCAGTGGAAGAGGCATCCTTTAAAACCTCCATACGGTCGATATCATTTGGATTTAGAAATTGGATGTTTTCCATTACCACTCCATCTACCACGTAAAGTGGATTAGAAGAGGAATTAATAGTACCGAGCCCTCTTATCAGCACCCTTGGGCTGCCGGTTGGTGAACCAGAGTTTAAAAACACATTGACCCCCGACACTTTGCCTTTCAAGCCTTGCAGTGCATTGTTTGCCGGAACCTTGAGTAACTCCTTTGATGAAACTACTGCTACCGCACCTGTAAGATCGGATTTTCGCTGCGTACCATAGCCGGTTACAACCACCTCATCCAAGGTTTCATCGCCCGACTCGAGATAAACGTTAAAGTCGCGCTGCTTACCAACGACAATTTCTTGCGGTGTCATACCAATGTAGCTAAAAACAAGTGTTACGTCTTCGTTAGCTACCGTTAATTGAAACCTCCCCTGTGCATTTGTGATGGTACCATCCCCGCTCCCTTTTACAACTACACTTGCCCCTGCTAAAGGCATTTCCCTGTTCTGTTTTTCAAAAACAACTCCTTTTACTACGATACTGCCCTGCCTTGCAGCGGCTTCCAACTGGACCGTTAGTAGGAGCGATAATCCCATTAGATAGGATATCCAACATTTGTACATCTTTGTTTCTTTCATTGCATTTAAGTTTATTAATGGTTAGTATATTGGTAGGTTATTTTAAGTTGACATCTTCATTTTTTTGTTTCTTTTTATATTTGTCCAACCAGTACGCCTCTATTTCTTCTAAGGATTTACCTTTCGTTTCTGGCAGTAAATAAAAGACAGCAAAAAAGGCAATGGCACAGCATACAGCAAAAAATCGGAAGGTCCAGGCAGATCCCCAGCTTGAAAGCATCAAGGGTGTTAATTGACCTACTAACGCGTCGGCAATCCACATTACTAAAACACTCACAGCCATCGCTTGCCCACGGATCGCACTTGGAAATATTTCGGAGGCCACCACAAATTTCAGTGGACCGATAGAGAAGGCAAAACATAGTAAAAACCCCAGAATGGTAAGCACAAGGAGCCATCCATATAATTGAATGTTATAATTTATAAACCAGCCGGTTAACAGCAGACTAATCGTTGCACCCGCCGAACCTACAAGGTATAACGGACGACGGCCCCAGCTATCCACTTTCCAAATAGCGATACAAGTAAAGATTACATTTGCTAAGCCAAACCAAATCTGTGTTTGCAATGACCCGCTTAATGACAAACCCGATTGCAATAAAATAGTTGGTCCAAAGTACACGATGGCATTAATTCCGCTCAATTGAGAAAAGAGGGGCAGCAATAGTCCAAGCAACAGCGCTTGTCGGTATACTGGAGTAAAAAGCGATACTTTTGCTCGTTTAGTAGAAGAAGGCGTAACAACAATTTCATGGATATCGAGCTCCCTCATAATCGCTGATGCCTTCGTATCATTTCCCTGTTGCATCAGCCATCGAGGACTTTCCGGAATCCGATATAGCCCAACCCAGAACAGCAACGCTGGCAAAGCACCAATTAAAAACATCATTCGCCAATAAGTTCCATCAAACCAGTGCCATTCATAGTGTAAAACCAGGGCATTACTAAGATAAGCCACCAAGATACCTATCGTTACCGCTAATTGATAGAAGGTAACGGCACGCCCCCGAATGTTGGAAGGTGCTACTTCGGCAATGTAAAGTGGAACCACAATAGATGCTACGCCAACACCAACACCACTTAACCATCTAGCAAGCAACAGCAGCTCAAAACCAGGGCTTAAGCTACAGCCGATAGCAGATAAAAAAAAGAGAGCGGCAGCAGCAATTAACAATAGCCTCCTGCCATACTTGTCGCTCAACTTGCCAGCGAAAGCAACGCCTAAAATGCATCCAATCAAGGCAGATGAAACAAAAAGACCCTCTTGCAAAGGGCTCAGACCGAAATCACTTTTAACCAAGGGGATAATTCCAGAAACCACCGCCATATCAAAACCAAAAAGTAAACCACCTAGCGAGACAATAGCAATAATCAATTTAAAAGATGCATTCATAATTTTATGGTTTGACAGTACATACAAATAATATGTATATACATACAAACATATGACTATTTTTTAAATTCTACAAATTATCTTAAATTAGCTCATTAAACGGTTACCATGGATCTCCAGATAAATCATAAAAGTGCAGTCCCCTTACATATGCAAGCAGAAATGCTGCTACGAGAACTGATTAGGTCGCCCGAATATCAAAATGGTAAATTGCTACCTAATGAGATAGAACTTGCAAAGCGCTTAGCTATATCGCGCACTACCCTACGCTTAGCTATTAATAAATTAGTCTACGAGGAGCTGTTAGTCAGAAAGAAAGGTGTCGGCACCAAAGTTGCTTCCCCAAAATTTAGCTCTAAGTCGAAAAATTGGTTAAGCTTTTCGCAGGAGATGAAAAATCGCGGTATTGAAGTTAAAAACTTTGAATTGCATGTTAGCTGGGTGGCTCCTGAGGAACATATCGCTGATTTTTTTGAGCTGAAGGAAAATCGCAAAGTATTAAAGTTAGAACGACTACGTGGAAAAAAAGATGATCCGTTCGTTTATTTTATATCCTACTTTCATCCACGTGTTGGACTTACAGGAGAAGAAGATTTTAAACGCCCCCTATATGAGATTTTGGAGCAAGATCACCATATTATAGCCGACTTATCACAAGAAGAGATAAATGCGAAAGCGGCAAATAAATTCATCGCCGATAAGCTGGAAATTGCACAAGGAGAACCGATTCTGTTTAGAAAGCGTTTCGTGTTCGATCAGGCAGGCCGCCCAATTGAATACAATCTGGGTTACTATAAGGCAGACAGCTTTACATTTACCGTTGAAAGTCGACGGGACTAAAGATGTAAAAATAGTTATCGATCTCAAGATAATAACTAGAAACATTTAATATCGTCATCGATCAATGTAGATCGATGGTTCTACGCTGTATATACATATTATAGAACGGTTCAGAATATTCAATGTCTGCTGCTTAAAATCAGACACAAAGGCACCTCCTTCTTTTAATCTACCTACATCAAAAAGAAAGATACCACTTGATATTTCAGAATTTATAAATATATTTACCCAATATGTATATACATACAAACATTAGCATACGAAAATAATTACATTCAAAGCGAAAGACACCTAGGTGATGAGAACTAACTTTATTTTTGCATTGTTAAGCATATTGCTTACAACCAATGCCATTGGCCAACCAAAAGAGATAAACGACCTTACTCGTTATGTTAAACCTAACATTGGAACAGCACACAGTCGATATTTCTTCTATACGCCCGCCGCCCTACCCTTTGGCATGGCGAAATTAGCGCCAAGTACAAATGGAAGCTACGGAAATGCGTCCGGATGGGAGGCTGTAGGCTACGACGAACGGCATACATCTATCGAAGGCTTCGCGAATTTTCATGAATTTCAAATTGGCGGGATAGTTGTTGCTCCTACGACGGGCAAACTGCAAACACAAGCTGGTAAACTAGAAGACGTAGCTTCCGGATATCGCTCAACATTTGACAAGAAAGATGAATGGGCTACTGCTGGGTATTATCGTGTACTACTGAAAGATTATAAGGTAACCGCCGAGCTTACGGCAACCCAGCGGGTTGGTTTCCATCGCTATACTTTTCCTGCGTCAGATTCATCGAACATTATCTTTGATATTGGGCATCAAATGGGAGAAAGTGGTCCCGTTTTGGATGCATCCGTGTCTTATAAAGACAATACCATTGAAGGATATGTGATCACAAAACCCGAATATGTAAAAAAGTACCAAGCGGATGCTGCTGTAACCATGTACTTCTACGCCGTTGTAGACAAGAAACCTGCCACATACGGAACTTTTATCAATAATATATCATCCGAAGGGCAGGCACAAGCAAAGGGTAAGGGTGTAGGCGTATACCTTCGTTTTAAGACGCAGGAGAAAGAGTCTATTCAGATAAAAGTTGGTTTGTCATATACGTCTGTTGAGAATGCAAGGCAGAATTTACTGGCAGAAGCGAAAGATATGTCTTTCGAAAAGGCTCAACAGCAAGCCTTTAAAATGTGGAATGACTACCTTGGAAGAATACAAGTAACAGGTGGTAATGAAACAGATAAAATTAAATTTTACACTGGTTTATACCACGCTTTACTGGGCAGAGGGTTAGCAAGTGACGTAAACGGCTCTTATCCAAAAAATGACGGCAGCATTGGTCAAATCCCGCTAGGCAAAGATCAACAACCCCTTCATGCACATTATAATACCGATGCCATCTGGGGAGCCTTTTGGAATCTAACTCAACTATGGTCGATCGCCTATCCTGAGTACTATGAAGACTGGGTACAAAGTCAGCTTCTGGTATATAAAGATGCCCATTGGCTCGGCGACGGTATTGCTACCAGCAAATATGTATCGGGTGTGGGAACCAATTTTACAGGTTTGGCAATTGCCGCAGCCTATAATGTAGGTTTAAGAAATTACGATGTTCCACTAGCCTATGAAGCGGTACGCAAGAATGAATTGGTAGCCAAAGATCGTATTCCGGGGGCAGGAAAATTAGACGTGGGTGTCTTTGTAAGAAAAGGGTTTTCGCCTTTCGTGCTTGACACGACTGGTAAACCTGAACTAGACCGAGAAGGTTCGGCTTTCGGGGCATCGCATACGCTTGAATATGCCTTTTCCTGCTATGCCGCAGCACAATTTGCGCGGTCCTTGGGTAAGGAGGATGATTATCAGGTTTTTTCGAGATTAGCGGGAGCCTGGAAGACACTTTACGATCCTTCTACGAAGTTCGTCAGGCCTAAGGATGTAAATGGCCAATTCATACGAGATTTTAACCCGCTCGCACCCTGGAAAGGCTTTCAGGAAGGAAATGCTTGGCAGTATACCTTTTATGTACCGCAGGATCCAGCAGGTTTGGTAAACACAATTGGCAAGGAGACCTTCAATCGTCGATTAGATAGCATCTTTAGGGAATCACAAAAAAACATTTTCGGTGGTGGCAGGCAAATTGATGCTTTTGCTGGGATACAAGGACTCTATAATCATGGGAATCAACCAAATTTACACGTTGCCTGGCTCTTCCATTTCTCCGGCCGCCCCGATCTCTCTAGAAAATGGGTCCACGCCATTTGCAATGAATTTTACGGTACCGACGGGATTCACGGCTATGGTTATGGCCAAGATGAGGATCAGGGTCAACTTGGAGCATGGTACGTGCTAGCTGGTATGGGTATATTTGACGTGAGGGGCCTTACATCACCAAATCCGAGTTTTCAAATCGGCACTCCCCTATTCGATACGATTACAATCGCCCTCCCGCAAAACATCAGGAAAGAAAAATTCACGATTTACGCAAAAAAAGAAGGACGTTCCGAGCGATATGCTAAAACGGCGATACTTAATGGCAAACCATTAAAAACATTGAGCTTGCCCTTTGAAGAACTGATAAAAGGAGGAAAATTGACCTTGCAATTAGCACCTTAGCGCTCAATCGAAGGGCCACGACCTCATAAACGGTACCCCGGAGGATCGTTATAACCTAGTTTTTTTCAAACTTTACCGGCCCACTGTGTTCCTTGTCTACCACAATTAATAAAAATGGTTGTATGGTAAAAGATTGCGGTTTACCCACCGTGATTTTGTAATCAAGCACAATTTCGGTATCACGATACGTTAGGCTATTAGCCTCCACGCTGGTCTGTTTATCCGTAACTGGCGCAATTACGGCGAGGGCATATTGTTTAGAAAAATCAATCTGCGTTGGCTTCCCGTTTTCTCCCATCAAGGCGGCCGGACCGAAAACTTTATCAAATTCATCTTGCGTGGTAACTTTTAACGTTGCCACTTCCTTATTTTTATAGGTATTTTTAACAAAATAGTTCTTTGCTTCAAAAAAGGGAACGATAGCGTTAGTAGCCTCTACAGATGTTATTGCCATGGTGTCCTTTGAATGTTCGCCCTCCTGTTTTAATGAGCGTTGGCCACACGAGATTATAATGAAGCCTATAGCTGTAATGACGGATGTTATCTTTAGGTTCATAAAATATTTCTTAAATATTTATCTAAGATAACAAACCAAAATCAAAAT
>DATMSZ010000454.1:0-3042 GCA_035565175.1 Pseudosphingobacterium sp. | reverse complement strand
TTAAATTTTATAAAGATAACAAACATAAATATCATACGATATTATGTTTTGGAAACGTTCCACCTCCTATTCGTTGTATAGCAAATACGTTTACATATTTTCATCAACCATTGTTTCTTTCTTTGCCTGAGAATTTAAGTTTTAAAAACAGGCTGTTTTACTACCTAAAAACAAAGGTCATTAATCTCTTAAAACGCAACACTAATACTTGGTTAATTCAGACGCCCTTCGTGCAAAATGAGCTCGTTAGGAAATTTGGCATTTCGAAGAGCGGCACATTAGTTGTCCCTTTTTACGAAACATTCACAAATTATAATAACAAACGGATTGAAAATTCCTTCCTATATGTAAGTACAGGTAATCCACACAAGAATCATGAGATTCTAATAAAGGCATTTTGTAATTTTTACGACAGAAAGAAAATAGGAAACCTTGTCCTAACCGTATCAGATGATTATAGGGATCTTGTATCTATTATAAATGAAAAACAAAATTTAGGCTATCCTATCCGAAATATTGGATTTATCGGAAGGAGAGAACTAGAAGCGATCTATAACTCAAATAAATTCTTAATATATCCGTCTTTAACAGAAAGCTTTGGTTTGGGAATTATAGAGGCAATAGAGGCAGGATGTAATGTTATAGCATCAGATTTGCCTTATGTATATGAGGTTTGTCAACCATCAATAGTGTTTAATCCTAATTCGGTCTCTGATATAGAAATGGCTCTTGAAAAGGCCTGTTTCGAGGTCGTGAGTAATAGCCAGCCAAAAATACAGAATAAAATTAATACCCTCATTGATTTACTGGTTAATTCTCAGTTGGTAGGATTGCCAAAGCTCCAAAATAATGACTTTAAAGAATAACGTATTATTAATAACAGGCGGTACAGGATCATTCGGTACTGCGGTGTTAAACCGATTTCTTCATACTGACCATTTTAGGGAAATTCGTATTTTTTCGCGTGATGAGAAAAAGCAAGACGATATGCGAAATTTGTATAAGAACGATAAGATTAAATATTATATAGGAGATGTACGAGATTATACAAGTATCGAACCGGCCACAAGAGGCGTGGATTTCATTTTTCATGCTGCTGCTTTAAAGCAAGTGCCGTCTTGTGAGTTTTTTCCAATGCAGGCAGTTAAGACAAATGTAGAAGGTACACAGAATGTCATTCGTGCTGCTGCTTCGAATGAAGTGAAAAAGATCATTTGTTTGAGCACAGATAAGGCTGCTTACCCAATTAATGCTATGGGGATATCTAAGGCAATGATGGAGAAAGTAGCCGTGGCTGAGTCTCGTAACCTACATAAAACAGTTGTTTGTCTAACTCGATATGGAAATGTAATGGCTTCAAGAGGATCGGTTATTCCCCTATTTTTAAAGCAGATACAGCAAGGCGAAGATATAACCATCACCGATCCCAATATGACAAGATTTTTAATGTCTTTGGAAGAAGCGGTAGAATTAGTGTTATTTGCGTTTAAACATGGTAAAGCAGGCGATTTGTTCGTTAACAAGGCGCCTGCTGGTAAGATCGGTGACTTAGCACAAGCATTGAAGGAATTAAGTGGAAGGGATAATGCTATAAAAATTATTGGTACAAGGCATGGAGAAAAGCTGTTTGAAACGCTTTGTACTAGAGAAGAAATGTTAAGAGCTGAAGATATGGGCGATTTTTATCGTATCCCGGCAGACAACCGAGACCTTAATTACGCTCAGTATTTTTCAGAGGGTACAGAAGACATATCTAAAATTGAGGATTATCATTCTCATAACGCCCAGCAGCAGGATGTAGAAGGCATGAAAAAGTTATTAATAGGATTGCCGTTGATCCGGAGAGAACTTCTTGGTGAAACCAATCTGTCGCAATATCCAGATTAATATATGGAGTTACAGCAGATAATTGGTGGTATCGCGCTTGATGATCGTGGTAACGTACGTTTCGCTAATGGATTCGACATGAGCCCCGTTAAAAGGTTTTATATTATTCAAAATACGGATACTTCGCTTGTTAGAGGTTGGAGAGGACACGAAATCGAACAGCGGTGGTTTTATGTGTTAGATGGGAGTTTTCAGCTGTCATATGTCAAAATAGATAACTGGGATCGCCCTTCAAAGGACCTTTTAGTGAAAGACACGGTATTAAATGCCTCTCAATTTGCTGTTACACATATCCCAGTTGGTTATGCAACTTCGTTGAAAGCGTTAAGTTCGTTGGCGACGTTATTGGTTTTTGCAGATTATCCTATCGAGCATGCCAAAAATGATGATCATGTTTACCCATTAGAATATTTCAGTAAAGCAGAAAAATAGAAAATATATGATTAGGATAGGTGTTACTGGACAAAATGGTTTTATTGGTTCACATTTAAAAAATACCATTGGGCTATCATCAGATGAGTTTGTATTGATTCCATTTTCACGGGAATATTTTGATTTGCCCGCAATGATAGATGAATTTGTTAGCTCTTGTGACGTTATTGTTCACTTAGCTGCATTAAATAGGGACGAAGATCAGGAAAACCTATATAACCAAAATACCAAACTTGTCGATAATTTGATAGCTTCACTTATCCGTACGGAAGTGCGTCCTCACATCGTATTTTCTTCATCCACACAAGAGGAGAAAGGTAATAGTTATGGTAAGTCGAAACGTACAGGTAGGGGGAAATTTCAAGATTGGGCGCGAAAATATGATGGCAAATTTACTGGCCTATTAATACCCAACGTTTTTGGGCCATTTGGTAAACCGTATTATAATTCTTTTATAGCCACGTTCTGCTCTCAATTAGTTAGTGGGCTCGAACCGCATATTGATCATGATGCTCAAGTAAGTTTGATATATGTTGGGGAACTCGTCGAGGAAATTATGCGAATTGTCAGAAAAAAACATGTTGAAGATCTTTATATGATTAAACCAACGGCGAGTTGTACGGTTTCGGAGGTTTTGCTCAAACTGCAAAGTTTTAAGGAAAAGTATTTTAGCAAAGGTGAAATACCATCATTGCCAACTATATTTGACATCCAGCTTTTCAA
>DATMSZ010000453.1:0-5967 GCA_035565175.1 Pseudosphingobacterium sp. | reverse complement strand
GTGGCGGGGTAGTCAGATTTAATCCGTCTTGGTTTAAAAAAAATCCTGGAGATATAGATGTAGTAACCCATGAAGTAATGCACTTAGTGCAGTCGTATCCTAATGAATCCGGTCCGGGCTGGATAACAGAAGGAATTGCTGATTACGTTAGGTTCACATTGGGGATAGATAATGAGGGGGCTAACTGGAAATTACCTGAATACAATGAGAAACAATCTTATGAAAATGCTTATAGAGTTACAGCTAGATTCTTCTATTGGATCGAAAAACATGTTAAAAAAGGAACCATTAAAAAACTGGATGCAGTAATGAGAAATAAGCGTTATACTAGTTCCTTCTGGGAAGAAAATACGGGAATGAGTGTGGATGAGCTTTGGGTAAAATATGCAAAAGAGCCTGACATAAGCTAGTAAACACTATTTTTATTAGTTTAGGGATAGCCGTTTAACCTTCATTTTGGTTTGTTATGAGGGTTACGGCTGTCTTTATTTTCCAAATAGATAAAAAACAATAAACTTATGATGAGTGTAAGAAGCTTTTTATTGACAATTTTATTACCGGCGAGCGTATACGCACAAAATGCGTCATTGGTACAGTATGTTAAACCTATTATTGGAACTGCAAAAATGGGCCATACATTTCCCGGAGCCACGGTTCCTTTTGGAGCGGTACAACTAAGTCCAGATACAGATACTATTCCTTATGCTGTAGACGGGAAATATAATGGAGATGTTTATAAATATTGTGCTGGATATCAGTATAGCGATCCAACAATTGTGGGATTTAGCCATACTCATTTTAGCGGGACCGGGCATTCAGATTTAGGTGATTTTTTAATTATGCCTACTACCGGGAAACTACAAATGAACCCGGGTACAGCCGATCGTCCAGATGATGGTTATAGGTCGGCTTTCAGTCATGATAACGAAGTGGCTGAAGCAAATTATTATAAGGTGAAGTTGGATGATCACAATATTTTAGCCGAGCTTACTACAAGCGCCAGGGTAGGCTTTCATCAATACACTTTTCCCAAATCAAGCCAATCTCACATTATTCTTGATCTGATGGCTGGGATTTATAACTACGAAGATAAAAATGTATGGACGGTGGTAAGGGTTGTTAACGACACGCTCGTCACGGGATACAGGCAAACAAATGGATGGGCCCGAACGCGAACAGTATACTTTGCTATGAGTTTTTCAAAGCCATTTAAAGAATATGGTACCCAAAATAATGACAAGCCACAAGTTTATAAGGGTTTTTGGCGTAAATTCGATCAAAGCAAGAATTTTCCTGATATAGCTGGTAGAAATCTGAGAATGCACTTTGATTTTAATACTGAGGCAAATGAACAGGTGAAAATAAAATTTGCTTTAAGCCCCGTTAGCATGCGAAATGCAATAGCCAATATGGAACAAGAAATTCCTGATTGGGATTTCAATCGTGTTAAAGAAGAAGGGCAACAGTTGTGGGAGAACGAGCTGCAAAAAATTACGGTTAATGTGTCTACTAAAGAAGATCGTATAAATTTTTATACGGCGATGTATCATGCGGCGATAATGCCAACTGTTTATATGGACACCAATGGGGAATATAAAGGACTGGATCAGGAGATACATAAATCTGCCGGGTTTACTAATTATACATCCTTCTCCTTATGGGATACATTTAGGGCCTTCCACCCTTATCTTAACCTGGTTAATCCGGAACGAAATGCGGATATGGTTGCATCTATGATGGCGCATTATGATCAAAGTGCCTTACATATGCTTCCCATCTGGTCACATTATGCAAATGATAATTGGTGTATGAGCGGGTACCATAGTGTTTCAGTCATTGCCGATGCAATCATCAAAGGTGTATATAAAGGTGACGCAATGGCCGCCTTAAAGGCCTGTGTGCAAACCGCCAACTCAAGAAACTATGAAGGTATTGGCGAATATATCGATAGGGGGTATATTTCCGCAGAACAGTCGGGCACTTCCGTTTCCAATACGTTGGAGTATGCTTACGATGATTGGTGCATAGCTCAATTAGCGAAGAAGCTTGGACAAACAACCGTCTATCAAGATTTTATCAAGCGATCAGATAACTGGAAAAACGTATACGATAAAAGCATAGGTTTTATGCGGCCACGATTAAACGATGGTTCTTTCAAAAAGGACTTCGATGTGCTTAAAACAGATGGGCAAGGGTTTATTGAGGGTAATACATGGAATTTCAGTTTGTATGTGCCACATAATCCAGAAGGTATGATGGAAAATATGGGCGGGAAGAAACGTCTATCCCGTTACTTAGACTCTTTGTTCACTATGCACTTGCCAGATGAATTTTTTGCACATACAGAAGATATAACCAGAGAAGGTATTATTGGCAATTACGTTCACGGAAATGAACCATCTCACCACGTAGCGTACTTATACAACATTACGGGCGAGCCTTGGAAAACGCAGGAAAAGGTGCGAATGATTCTGAACAACCAATATCATAACGGTGCGGATGGTTTAGGTGGGAATGACGATTGTGGACAAATGAGTGCTTGGTATATTTTTAGCTCGTTGGGATTTTACCCGGTGGCACCCGGATCAAATGAATATTGGCTTGGAAGCCCTGCCGTGAATGACGCAAAAATATCGTTAGGAAATGACAAAGTGTTTGTTATTAAAGCAATTAACCAGTCGGAGAAAAATGTTTTTGTAAAAAAAGTACTTCTTAACGGCAAAGAAATAAAAAATAATCGAATAACACACGCCGACTTACTAAGTGGCGGTGAACTGGTTTTCCATATGAGTGCCAAGAAGAATATATAATAGATTTGAAATGGTCGGCTATTTGGCCGACCATTTACTCTCATGATTTGTAATGCGTATTTTTCTGTTATACGCCTTCGTCTATTTCTATCTCAATACCCTTCTCTTGATAGAAAGAAAAATTATTTACAACATCATCTATTGCAAGAAGTTCCTGATCGCTGAGTGCAGTAATAGAAGCATCGTCCATCAAGTGTCCTTTAGCAGGTTCCTTGCTTGGTATATATACCAAGTCATTATCTTCCTGAGCACTGGCAATTAAGGTTGTAAAACCTTCTGCCAATAATTTCTTAAGTAGAGGTATTGTTATATGTTCGTGCATATTGTTTAGTTTAATGGTTTTTTCATAACAGTCGAATAGGCGGAGGTGTTTTTCTTTAATTCAAATAAATCGTTAGAAGAACAATTGGGCAATATTTGTTTTTTGTGATATATTTCACTAGAAAATGTAGGTTTGTATATAATCATCTTATTTAGAACCTATGCAACTTTTTAGGTGGGGTACATTTTATAAAGAACATAATCGGAATATCGATCGTTTTATATTGTACATAAGCTTGCTATCATCCATTGCAATTATCTTCAATATAGGGTACGATACCCAGGTATTTACGCAACAAGCTTTTCAGAAGGGAATATTTCTTGTTTTTCAGGTCCTTTGCATCCTTCTTTCCTTGAGGAATATTTTACTGTTAACGCATTACAGGAGAGAAGGAAAGATGAAGTTTGCCGAAATATTTCTTCTTTTCTATTACTTGTTTGTTGTATTTGTACATTATGCGGGTTATTTTAAAGAGATTTCTGATTTTCAGCGTATTGAATGGGTATATATTGGCATTTTTGCATTGTTTTTAATAGAGATCTCAAAACAAAGTTTATTTTTTGACAAACTGTTTTTCAATCCTACTCTTTTGTTTGTCTTAAGTTTTATTCTATTGATTTTCATCGGGACAGTTCTTTTATTGTTACCCAATATAACAAAAGAAATTCCCTTAACCTTGGTCGATGCACTTTTCATGGCAACAAGTGCAGTATGTATTACGGGCTTGTCTAGTGTAGATATAGCCAATACCTTTACCTCTTTTGGACAAACTGTATTAATTATTCTTGTTCAGATTGGCGGATTGGGAATTATGACCTTTACAGGTTTTTTTGGCTATTTTTTTTCTGGGGGGTTTTCTTACAAAAACCAGTTAATGTACACAGAGATTTTAAGTGAAAATAAGTTAGCTTCCGTAATAAAGTCACTTCTAAAGATCGTTTTAGTTACATTCTTCTTTGAAGCTATTGGGGCGGGTCTAATTTTCTTTAATAGCGATCCTACCTTGTTTACTTCCTTTTCCGACCGTGTTTCGTTTGCGATATTTCACGCCATAAGCTCGTTCTGTAATGCGGGTTTTTCGACAGTTCCGGACGGATTGTTAAACCCTTCATTAAGGAACAATTTTGCCATGCAGCTTACAATTGCTTTTTTGTTTATTCTTGGAGGACTTGGATTTGGAATAGTATTTAATTTTTATGCACTTATAAAACGATGGTTAATTAATATCTACCAGCGTATTTTTTTCCATAAGCCATTTGTGCATAAAGCATGGGTGATAAGCTTCAATTCAAGAATTATAGCCGTAACGACATTTTTTCTGTTAATGATCGGTATGGTCTCTTTCTTTGTCTTTGAATATTATCATACACTGGATACAAAAAACTCTTTGGGCGGAAAACTTACAACAGCATTTTTTCTGTCTGCTACACCGAGATCTGCTGGATTAAGTCCGGTTGATCTTAATGATCTTGCTCTTCCTTCCTTCATTTTAATGGTATTTCTAATGTGGGTGGGTGCTTCACCAGGATCAACTGGCGGAGGAATTAAAACTACTACTTTTGCTGTTGCTACCTTGAATATTGTGAGTTTAGTAAGAGGAAAGGATAGGGTTGAGATTTTTAAAAGAGAGGTGTCTGCAGATTCTATTCAACGAGCATTTGCTGTTATAGTACTTTCTGTAGTAGCTCTTGGCTTATCTCTTTTCATTTTAACGATTACAGATGGATCATTGGGTTTAAAGAATTTGATGTTTGAATGCGTTTCCGCGTATGGGACCGTTGGTTTAAGCCTAGGTGTAACAGAGAAGCTTTCAAGTGCAGGAAAAATGGTGCTTGCATGTATTATGTTTATTGGTCGAGTTGGAGCACTTACCTTACTAGTGGGATTAATTAGCAATACGAAAATGAAAACATATTCATATCCGCAAGAAAAAATCTTATTTTAAAATTTATTCTAATAAATAATCTATATGAAATACATCGTATTAGGCTTAGGAAATTTTGGACATGCATTAGCTATACGTTTGACTGGCCTCGGGCATGAAGTAATTGGGGTAGATAATCAGATGAAACGTGTGGAGCAGCTTAAGGAAAAAATAACACACACAATCTGTATGGACAGCACAGATCGTGATGCGATGAGTTCATTGCCTTTGAAGGATACAGATGCGGTTATTGTTGCCATAGGGGAAGACGAGGGCGCCTCATTACTTACAACAGCCTTGTTGAAACAACTTAAAGTAAAACGAATTATTGGTAGAGTAGTGTCTGATCTTCAGAAGACCGTATTGGAAGCAATGGACATTGACGAATATATTTTACCAGAGGTTGAGTCTGCTGAACGATTAGCAATGCGTCTGGACAATATTAATATTGTTGATTCTTTTAAAATTTCTGATAAATACAGTATCGTAGAAACAGTAGTACCCGAAGAGTTTGTGGGGGCAACTTTGGGCGAGGCAGATCTGACCAATAAGTACAAAGTGCTTGTATTAACTACTATACAATCTGTCACTAAATTAGAGAACCAAAAAGAAATTAATTTTAAGACCGTAACCGGTATAGCTAAATCAACCACTTTATTAAATAGGGACGACGTACTTGTGCTCTTCGGCGAAATAAAAGATATTAACAAAATGATCAATTAGTACGGTTTATTTAACAGTTGTGCAATATTGAAATACTTAGCTGGAAATATTTGTGTTTAAACGCCTTATTTTTGTAAATAAGAAAACAATTGAAAAAAAAATTGAATAATTTGCATTGAAATAAAAAATAAAATGTATTTTTATCAAAAGTTTATAAACTTAATCAAATCGACGTTTTTCATGTGTGA
>DATMSZ010000452.1:0-7456 GCA_035565175.1 Pseudosphingobacterium sp. | reverse complement strand
CGACTGCTAACAAATACGCGACTTAAAAAAATGCATAAAAAAATTATTCACGAAATTCGCCTCCGCGTTTTACTAATATTTAATCCTCCTCAATCACAGGGGCGTCAGGAGCATTCTTTTTTACGGAACTAATCCCGTTATCACGCCCAGAAATTGATTCATACATTTCGCTGGTTCCAATTATTTGACCATTTCGAGCTTTCAAATTAAAAAAGTACTTTCCGTTACTAGATTGTTTACTATCATATCGCTCATCTACCTTAGAATTTTCTTTCACAGAAGAAATTCCATTTGTACAAGCAGATTTAGTAGTATACTGCTCACTTGAAAGAATAACTTGGCCGTTATCAGCTTTTAAATTAAAATAAAATTGGCCGTTTTTAGCTGTTTTTACAACAAATTTTCCCATAACAATAAGTTTATTATTTAACAAACATAATAATTAAGTTATTTAATACCAATGCCTTTTACCCTTTTTTATTTCTTAATTTCTATTATAGATGAAATCATCGATAACTAACACCTCCCTATATATTAGTTGTAGTCTACCATGATTCGTCCCAGCCTCCCTCACTGTTTGTTAGAATACTTTTTTTGAACAGTATATAAGCCAAGAATAACCAAAGAAACGCCAAAAACAGTGAAGAAATTTATGGGTTCATTCATAAAAGACCAAGCCATTAAAAAACCGAAAATAGGACAAAGAAACAACCAAAAAGACGATTTAACTGCATCTTGTTTTATTAAATAGAGCCAAAGTTGAACGGCTCCTATAGAAACAACTATAGCCAACCAGCCAACAGAACTTAAAAATTTAATATTAAAATTATTTAGGGCGTCATCATAGTAAATTAACATTAAAGGTAGCAATAGAACGCCGCCAAGCATAGTTTGCCAACCGTTAATGGTAAGAATATCTAGATCTGCCCAGCGCTTATTTGAAAAATAAACGGAACCGAAAGAATAAGACAGCATGCTTAACAGCAATAATATCAGTCCTGTAGGGGAAGCATAACTTTTTAATAACAAGGGGTAAGACGCTATAATAATTCCTGTCAAGCACAATCCAAGGCTTAAAAGTGTTTTGGTTTTTATCTTTTGTTGGTATACGAAAGCAGATATCAGACTAACGAAGACTGGACTAGCAGCAGGAAATAAGGATCCTAAACCAGCTGAAACATACTGCATAGCGAGTACGTAAAGCCCAAGATATACACCTATATTAAGAATGCCATACATCAGAAGTTGTCGCCATTCTTTACCTAAAGGAATTCTATGACGGAGAACAACATGTGAGATAAATAGCATTATAGAACCTGCGATAGCAAAGCGAACGATTGCAAGTACAAAAGGTTGAGAAACCTCCAATCCCCATTTGGTTGCCACCGAAGCTGATGACCAAAGTATGGAGAACAGAACACCTGTGAATATATATTTTCCCTGTTTAAATAATACTTTCTTCAAAATATTGATTTTTACGTAACAACGTCATTTGGGTATCCTACCCATACATGTTTGCAATAACAAAAATGTTAACTGCAAAATGCCTTCTAAACATAGTTATAATTTGCAACCAAATCAAATTCGGCATATTTCTTGTCATCATTCTGAATATTTTATAGCTTTGCCTCAGCTTAATTATAAATGGCAATATTAAAAAAAATCGGCATTGTATATTTCTTCATTTGGCTTATGATTCCAAAGGATGCCTTGTTATTTATTGCCTCATTTCCTGCACATTATTCACATCATTTAAAAGACCACGGAAAAATATCATTAGCAGCTTTTTTTCAGGAACATATAGCTGGCTCCGAAAACCATCAATCTGAAGAACGAGAGCATGAACAGAAATTCCCTTGTGATCACCACCACACTGAAAATTGTAGCTATTCTCTCCATAATATTAAAATTCTTCCTGTAAACGACAATTGGGCCATGTTCCCTTATCAAAAAGTTGATTACATAGTCCCTTTTAGCGTTCATTTTCCTAATGAGCCCTTATTCGCCATTTGGCAACCTCCAAAAACATTACGCCATCCTTTACAAGGATAGTGTATGCTGTTAAATAATTCCATTAGTCCTTTATACTGTTTATTAAGGAAGCAATTACACTATCCTATATTAATTTTTTTATGGATTTAAGTGTAATATATGTTAAACAAAATCATTTTTTTCAGCATAAAAAATAAGCTGATAATAGGCCTTTTTACATTTGCATGGATAGTATGGGGGGTATGGTCATCGAGTAAACTTCCAATTGATGCCCTTCCTGACATCACCAATAATCAAGTGCAAATTATTACGAGCACACCTAGCCTTGCAGCACAGGAAGTAGAACGTTTGGTGACATTTCCCATCGAATTATCAATGGCAACAGTACCGAATTTGGTTGAAATTAGGAGTATTAGCCGTTTTGGTTTGTCGGTAATTACCGTGGTCTTTAAAGAATCGGTAGACGTATATTGGGCCAGGCAACAAGTTTCAGAACGTCTTAAAGAGGCACAAAGCAAAATCCCATCGGGTCTCGGAGAGCCTACTCTAGGTCCAATAAGCACCGGCCTAGGTGAGATCTACCAATATATTATACATCCAAAACCGGGGAGTGAAAAAAAATATTCACCGGCCGACCTCCGCACGATGCAGGACTGGATTGTGGCACGCCAGCTATATGGCACACCTGGGGTAGCAGAAGTAAACGGGTTCGGAGGAATATTGAAACAATACGAAGTTGCTGTAAAACCTGACCAGCTAAAAGCGCACAACATAAGCATGGCTGAAATATTCACAGCCTTAAAAAACAATAACGAAAATACAGGAGGTGCTTATATAGATAAAAAACCCAATGCCTATTACATAAGATCCATAGGACTCGCCAACAGCTTAGAAGATGTCGGTAGTATTGTTATTAAAAAAGATATTAACGGCGTCCCTGTTCTAATTAAAGATGTAGCAATACCTAGGTTTGGCGGAGCAGTAAGATATGGAGCATTAACGTACAATGGTGAACGTGAAGCGGTAGGAGGAATTGTTATGATGCTCAAGGGGGCAAACAGTGCCGAAGTGGTTAAGGCGGTAAAGCAGCGCATTGTTACCGTTCAAAAATCTCTTCCTGTAGATGTCATTATCGAACCTTATCTAGATCGTACCGACTTAGTTAATAGGGCGATAAACACCGTCAAAACTAATTTGATAGAGGGTGCTCTTATTGTGATTTTTGTTTTGGTAATATTCCTAGGAAATTTAAGAGCAGGGCTCATTGTCGCATCTGCAATTCCACTTTCAATGCTTTTTGCGCTTTCATTAATGAACGTATTCGGAGTAAGCGCTAATCTGATGAGTTTAGGAGCAATTGATTTTGGGTTAATTGTAGATGGTGCCGTGATTCTTGTAGAAGCCACCATGCATCACTTAGGATTAAGAAAATCAACTTTTATATTAACACAGGCCGACATGGATGCTGAGGTCTATGAATCGGCAACTAAGATAAGAAAGAGTGCAGCATTTGGAGAAATTATTATTTTGATGGTATATATTCCCATTCTGGCTCTCGGAGGGATAGAGGGGAAAATGTTTCGTCCGATGGCTGAGACAGTAAGTTTTGCAATTATAGGAGCACTCATTCTTTCTATGACTTATATACCCATGATGTGTGCGCTCTTTTTGTCTAAAAAACCCAAACTTAAAAAAGATTTATCAGACAAAGTGATGGTGAAATTGCAAAAAATCTACCTGCAATTACTAAAAAAAGCGTTGCGAGTAAAATTTTGGATATTAACCATAACAGTTGTTATTCTCTGTGGGGTCACCTATTTGTTTTCGAGAATGGGGGCGGAGTTCATACCTCAACTTAAAGAGGGCGATTTTGCATTTCAGTGCGTACTTCCTCAAGGCGCCTCTTTGTCACAAAGCATCGAGACATCAATGAAAGTTGCTAAGATCATCAAGTCTTTTGATGAAGTTAAAATGGTGATAGGAAAAACGGGATCTGCTGAAGTACCAACCGATCCAATGCCACCTGAAGCTTCTGATATGATGATAATCCTTAAAGATCCAAAAGAATGGAAAAGTGAAAGGACTTATGACGAGTTAGCTGAAGCCATGGAAGAAGCACTTCGATTACTTCCAGGAGTTTACATTGAGGCCAATCAACCCATACAGATGCGTTTTAATGAATTAATGACCGGAATACGTCAAGATGTCGCCGTAAAAATTTTTGGAGAAAATTTAGACTCATTGGTTGCTTATTCAAAGAAGGTTGCCAATATTATCTCAACAGTTCCTGGAACATCAGGCGTTATTCCTGAATCAACTGCTGGGCTACCACAAATCACGGTTGATTATAATTACAATCAAATAGCAAGGTATGGTGTTACTATCAGGGATTTAAACGCTGCATTAAGTACAGCTTTTGCCGGCTCGACTGCGGGGGTAATCTATGAAAATGAACGCCGTTTCGATTTAGTCTTGCGATTGGACAGTACTTCGAAACAAAGTATAGACGATGTAAGAAACTTATTTGTTCCCATTTCGGATGGAGGGCAGGTCGCACTTTCTCAGCTAGCGGATATCGTATTCAAAGACGGCCCTGCGCAAATTAGTAGAGAGGATGCTAAAAGGCGTATTGTAGTTGGATTTAATGTCGTTGGAAGAGATGTGCAAAGTGTTGTTGATGATATAAAGATAAAACTAGACAAAGAAGTAAAACTACCCGACGGCTACTTTTACACCTATGGCGGTCAATTTGAGAATTTGCAAGAAGCGAAATCAAGTCTTCTGTTTGCTGTACCTCTGGCTTTAGCAATGATCTTCATTTTGCTGTTCTTTACTTTCGGCTCATTAAAGGAATCAGTTCTAATATTCAGCGCCATACCTATGTCAGCTATAGGAGGCATGCTGGCGCTTGTGCTTAGAGATATGCCATTCAGTATATCAGCAGGGGTGGGGTTCATCGCTTTATTTGGTGTTGCGGTACTAAACGGAATTGTATTAATCGGCACATTTAATCAATTGAAAAAAAATGGTCATACTGATATTCACCGCCGGATTATAGAAGGCTCTCTAACACGATTAAGACCCGTTTTAATGACGGCAACCGTTGCGTCACTAGGCTTTTTGCCGATGGCACTTTCTTCCGGATCTGGCGCAGAAGTGCAGAAACCTTTGGCAACAGTGGTTATTGGCGGATTAGTTTCTGCCACATTTCTCACCCTATTTGTTTTGCCTATCCTTTATTTACTTTTTTACCGTTTCAAAAAGAACATTACGATGAACACTTCTTCAAAAATAGGGTTCTTTATGGTACTCATTTCAACAATAATTGCATATCCCGAACAGGTAAGCGGACAAAGCATAAACACTGCTCGAAAGATTGGCTTAAAAGAAGCTGTTGAATTAGCTTTAAAAAACAATCCTGGTTTAAAGCAGGCTGATTTGAATGTACTACAGCGAGCCGAATTAGAAAAAACAGCTTTTGATCCGTCTAAACTAAATATTTCCCTCGCTCAATCACCGTTGGAAGGGGCAAGTCCAGATAACAATTTAGGGGTGGAGCAATCTTTTAACTTTCCTACTATATATGCAAAGCAAGCAGCTCTGTTGAAAGAGCAAACGGATTTAGAGAAAAATCAGCGTAACATAACTTCTAATGAATTAGTGAAAAATGTGAGAATCGCTTTTTCAAACTTACTATTTGCAAACCAATCGCTCGTATTATGGCAGATGCAGGACAGCGTTTTAAATGAGTTTTTAAGAATAGCAGATTTGAGATACAAAACGGGAGAAAGTTCTAAAACCGAATTCCTATCAGCAAGTAATCGATATAGACAATTGCAATTACTTAAACAACAATCTGAGGCTTACAAGGCGGTTGCGTTACAAGAAATGAATAAGTTATTGAACAGCACGATAGCTTATGATGTCGCTGAAGAAAAAGGTTACAAAATGGAGCTTGATAAATTGGCAGATAGCACAAACTTTAGTCAAAACCCATTACTTGCTTTTGCAGCTCAACAGATTAGATTAAATGAGGCGAACGTCAATCTACAAAAGGCTGGCTTTTTACCCGATTTAAATATTGGTTATCAACACCAGTTAATCTTTTCAGGATGGAATCCCGAAAACATTGATAAATCATATGGAAAGAACACTAGAATTGCAGGCCTATCCTTGGGAGTGGCTATTCCCATGTTTAATATACGAGCGCAAAAAGCCAAGGTAAGAGCAGCTAAACTTGCGGTTGAAGCCGCTGAATTTGATTATGAACAGACTATTGTGAATATGAAATCATCTTATCTACAACAGTTAAGTTATTATCAACAGCTAAATTCATCCCTTAAATTTTACGAAACTATCGGCCTGAAAGAGGCCGATGAGCTACTTTCGTCGTCCACACTTGGATATCAAAAAGGTGAAATAGACTACGTTGCTTATACACAAAATATTGAACAGGTTTTCAATACACATCTTCAATATCTAAAAACTGTGAAGAGCTACAATATAGCGGTCATCTCTTTAAATTATTTAACCGGTAAATAGAAAAAAATGGTCAACCATATAAGAAAAATTAAGATGAGAATAATCATATTGATGAGTTACTGTCTGATAGTCACTTTCAGTGTGTCTTGTCAGTCTCCAATCGCCAGCAGAGAAGAAAAGAGTAATCGAAACGATAGTACGCGTACTCAAACCAAAAATGAACAATCTTACGAAAATCTACCTATCTATGAAGAACAATTAACTGCCATTGGTGGTAAAATTGGTTATCTAGAAGAGAAAAATTTAAAAAACGCTCTACAAGCTGTAGGTTTTGTAAGAGTTCATAATCAGGATAAAGCCTCTGTTACTTCTTTATATGGAGGTAAGGTACAAGCAATATTTATAACACCAGGAACTATGGTGAAAAAAGGACAATTATTGGCCACCTTAGCTAATCCTCAAATTATTTCTTTACAAGAAGAATATCTTACGCTTGTTAATAACCTCGAATTAACAAAAATAGAATTGCTTAGGCAAGAGGAGCTCATGCAGGGAAATGCCGGAGCACTGAAGAACTTACAAAATGTTAAATCAAAATATGCGCTGTTAGGTATTCGAAAGGCCTCGGTTCAAAAACAACTTGCCCTTGCCGGTATTAATCCTGTACAACTTTCTCCCGATAATATACGCGAAACAATTGGCGTGACAGCGCCAATTACTGGAACGGTTTCAAATATAACGATCGAAATTGGAGGTAATGCAGATGCAGGAGCCGTTATTGCTAATATTATCAACAATGCAGAAGTAGACTTAGATTTATATGTCTATGAAAAGGATATTGATAAGATTAAAATTGGACAAGAGATAATGTTTAATTTATCAAATAATCCTGATAAAGGTGGGAAAGCTATAGTAGACAAGATAGGGAGCTCCTTTGAAGGGGAAAACAAGTCTATCGCTATTCACGCCCAGATAGCTAAAA
>DATMSZ010000451.1:0-13188 GCA_035565175.1 Pseudosphingobacterium sp. | reverse complement strand
TTTTTATATCCCGCAGTGAAAGGAACTGTTTAGGCCTTTGACCCTGGCCTGCATGTGCGGCTATTTCATCGATACGCTTTTGTCTGGTTGTAGGTTGTTTGGCCAGTACGATCCATTGCAGCATCATTTTTTTGAGACTTTTGCTTAGACCTGAGAAATACTCTTTTGAACCTTTGTGTTGGGTGAATGCCTGCTCTAAATCGTCCGGGACCACGAGTGCTTCTACTTCATCTAGTAAGTTCCAACTGCCATTTTGTTGAGCAACTTTAATACTTTCAAATCCGGCAGGTGCCATTTTTCCTGCTTCAATGAGCTTTTGTACTTTTTGTTTATTTATTTTCGACCAGGTGCTTTTGGGCTTGCGTTTACTGAAGAACTGAATGGAACGTTCTGCATCCAATGTTTTTTTTACGCTGTCTATCCATCCGAAACAAAGGGCTTCATCCACCGCTTCGCTCCATGATATGCTGGGTTTGTTGGCTTGCTTTTTATACAAAATAACCCAAACGCCATCTTCTTGAAGATGGTGTTTAATTAACCATTTCCGCCATTGATTGCTGTTTTCGGGATAATACGTTACTGCGTCGTTTGCGGGCATGAGATTATACTTGTAAATACTAAATTACAAATTCTTCGATACGGCAGCGATTTTTCTTTTCGTTATTTTTTGACTTATTAAGGTATATTTGATTATTTGGTTATCGGATTGTTTTTATGCCCCATTTTCTCTATTTTGTCGCATCAAATTTTAAGCATGGTTAATTCAGAACCTTACGCATCCTTTAAATACCCCGAATTTAATCGCTTTCTTCTTGTACGCTTTGCCATTGTATTTGCTTGGTCAATGCAATTCGTGGTGATCGAATGGGAAGTTTATAGCATCACCAAATCCCCTTTAGCTTTAGGGTATATTGGTCTCCTGGAGGTGATCCCGGCTGTTCTCATGGCTTTATTTGCCGGACATGTGGCCGATAGAAAAGATAACAGAACGCTATTGATGAATTGTATTGCCGGCTTTTCAGTGATTAGCCTTGGCTTGTTTTTATTGACATGGCCGCGAATTGTTTCTGGCGTGTCGCCAAATAGCGTATTGATGGGTATTTACGTGTTGGTTTTCTTGGGCGGATTTGTAAGGGCTTTTATAGGTCCTACCGTTTTTTCGCTGATGGCCTTTATTTTGCCGAGAAGGTTATACCCCAATGGCGCTACTTGGAATAGTACCGCGGGGCAACTCGCCCGCGTCTTAGGACCTGCATTGGGTGGTTTTACCATCGGTATGATCGGTGTGCATTGGTCTATGTGCGTCATATTTGGCTTCTCTCTGCTTGCGTTGATTACCTTAACTGGTATAGCAAAAAAGCCGATCGTTAATAAGGAGACAGATCAATCGGTATGGAATAGCCTAAGCGAAGGTTTACGTTTCGTTTTTCGTGAGAAATCGGTTTTAGGAGCAATCACCCTGGATATGGTAGCGGTATTGTTTGGTGGAGCGGTAGCCATTTTACCCGTGTTTGCGCAAGATATTTTAAAAGTAGGTTCGGAGGGCTTTGGTATATTGCGGGCAGCCCCGGCGGTAGGTACTTCCTTGATCATGATTGTATCGGCTTATTTTCCCTTGTATAAAAACGCGGGAATGAAATTATTATCGGTTGTTTTTGGTTTTGGCCTAAGTATTTTGGTCTTCGGCCTGTCAAACAATTTTTGGCTATCGGTTACCGCATTGTTTTTTAGCGGGGTTACGGATGGCGTTTCCATGATCATTCGCGACACGATTTTACAACTGCGCACACCGGATGCTATGCGGGGTAGGGTGGCTTCTGTGAATGCTATATTTGTAGGATCATCCAATGAATTAGGTGCCTTTGAAAGTGGGCTAACTGCACGCCTAATGGGGACGGTTACCTCGGTTGTTTTTGGGGGTACGATGACGCTACTTACGGTTGTCACCACTGGTTTGGTTCTGCCCGCTTTTAGGAAATTAGATTTGGAAAAGGATCTGAAAAAGCAGCTATCTGATTAATGGTTGTTTACCCTGGTACGATTTTTTCCCCTTGCCCAGATAATTAAACCGCTTAAGAATGCTATCAATACGTTGAAACCGATATTTTCAGCTTCTCCTCTTGAGAGATGGAAAATGATCGCTGCAATCATGAGTACAAAGCAGCCTACAGCGGCATAAACAGTAAACTTAAGAGCTGTTTTAAGCCAATTAGGTAGTATTAAGCCAAGCCCACCCGCAAGATCAAATACACCCGTTACCTTTACTAATAGAGGATGGTCTGCCACCCATGGCCACATTTCGGCCATCTCATTTACAGATTGAAATAACTTGAATAAACCAGCGGAAATAAAAGTGAATGATACGAATACTTGAATAATCCAAATCGTAGCGTTTAGGATGTTATTTATCTTTTGTTTTTTCATAACACGATGTTTGTTGAGGAGTCAAAATTAGCTAACTTCGCTATCCAAATGATATTACTTCCACTTTGGATAGCACTATCCAAAATGGAAGCATCGTAAAATTTATACTATGCTAACTAAAGGAGGATGCCCAAAAACAATGCTTTCCATTAAAGATGCACTGGACGTGCTGGAAGGCAGATGGAAGTTATTGATCTTATTTTCACTGACCGAAGGCCCCAAAAGATTTAAACAGATTGCGAGAGAGGTTAATGGAATTACCGATAAAACCTTGTCGAAAGAACTCAAGGTTCTTGAAACAAATCAGTTGGTAAAGCGGGAGGTGTTTGATACGTTTCCTCCTACCGTTCAATATTCCATTACCGAGCATGGGCGCTCACTTGGGAAAGTACTAGATGAATTGCATTTCTGGGGTTTGTACCACCGCGAAAAGATGCTGTCAGACTTTAGGCCCCCATATAATCCCGATAATTAAGTGTTGTATTTTATATGTATTTTACGGTTGTTTGATTCTTAAAACTATCCAGAAATGAAATGGAACTTCATTGTCGCTATTTTCTTGCTTATTGGTCTCTCTTCCTGTAAACCAAGAAAGGCGATTGATCTTAAAGAAGCAATCGCTCAGAATGAGCGTAGGCTGTTTGGGATATTGCTTAGCAAAGATAGCCCGAAGGAAAGAAAACTAAAATGCCTGATCAATGATGATTTCAAAGGAGCATTGCTGGCTATTGATACCATTGAACTACAATTGAATGCCGTCATTAAAGAAACATCTTCCTTACCGGTAGATGGGACGGTGCAAGGCGAGGATGTAAAAACGGCGGCTGTTAATTATTATACGGCTCTACAGCATTTACATACATTCGATCGCCAGGAAATTAGCTGGCTGAAGATGAACAATGATAAAGATGCTGAAAAGGCTAAGAAAGCACAGCATGAATTATTACAGCTGGGTTATAAAAAGAAGACATTCTTTCAACAGGTATATGATACAGAACAAGCGCTCGATAAAGAATTAAAGAGCTTCGATAAAGCGAATGACTTGTAAGTACCTAATAAATTTTTAACACACCTCTTCTCCGGGTCCCATCCGCCCTCTATCCACGGGATATCCACCCTATATTCGCCTTATAGCTAGCAAAAGCGGCATGCTAGCGAATAACTAGCGGCTAAGTAGCGAGAGAAGAGGGTGCGGGGATGCTTACTGGCGGAAGACTATAAAAATAGTATAACCCGTCACGGATTTGGTAAATCGCTGTAGGTCTGAGCTAACATTGCTGCTAAACGGCGTTCCTTTTGGTCTATATCTATGCCGCAATTCCGGTTTACCAAAAGGTAACCACTTATTTCGTCGTACTCATAGTGTTGAAAAGTAAGGCTTCCGATTTTCTCTCGGGTTACATATTTGTAAATGGAATATCGTTGCGTATAAATGTAGTTTTCCAATCGTCTCGATTTTTTGTCGTAAGTTCTGGAACCAATGAATCCAAAGGATGCAGCAGGAAACTGTTTAAGTAGGATAGGTACGCATTTTAGACAGGTAATAATGATATTCCCTAGGTCTCCACGGTTAATAATAAGTGAATATTTGAAGTCACTTTTGCGGTGTATTTTTGCATAAAATTTTACTGCGAAAAAATCTTCTTTATGGTAATCCGCAGTAAGAATATAAGTAAGCTGCGTAATCGGTGAATAAAACTTATATATTAATGAAAAAAGATGGGCAGTGCCATCTTTTATTTTTTTCTTCTGTATAAATTTTAATTCGTATCCTTTGTAATCAAATGTCAAGGTATTAATAGGTTTAGCTTTCCACTGTCACTATGTTGTTGTGCAGCGGTAGGTTTAATAGCAACAATATTTCCCTTAATAAGAGATACGTTTAAGCTGATAGGCTTAACGTCCTTTAAAAGCGTCCAATTTAAACGATCACCCTTTGGCCTCTTTTTTATAGGAGTTTGTGTTGCCATAATTCTATTTAAACATTTACAAAGCAAATATAGTGATTTTTGTTTTAAATACTTATACCTTAACCTATTGACTAAAGATTTATTTTAATTAGCCTGCCGCATAATTCGCCTTATAGTTAGCAAAAGCGGCATGCTAGCGAATAACTAGCGGCTAAGTAGCGAGAGAAGAGGGTGCGGGGATGCCATAACAGTTCGAATACGAACGATCGGTGTACGATTCCGTACACCGATCGAAATGAACAGTTATTTATAAATCATGTTAAGCGCGATTTTTATCATGGCAAATTTATTGTGGCCTTGAGGAGGGAACGCGGGTAACAAAAAAAATTACGGCTACATGATACGAAACTACTTTAAAATAGCTTGGCGTAACTTATGGAAGAATAAGCTGTATAGCATGATCAATATGGCAGGCTTAGCGATTGGGATAGGAGCCTGCTTGCTTATCTTCTTATTCGTTCGTTATGAGCTTACATTTGATCAGCATAACCTGAATTACGACCGAATAGCGCGACTGACTACCACTGTGCATACGCCGGAATCTGATCTTGCATTTGCTACCAGTCCATATCCGCTGGCCGACGTGCTGCAGCGTGAATATCCTGAGGTGGCGTCTGCTGTACGTATTGAATCATCGCCTGCTGCTGTAGGATATAAGAAAGAACTCGTTCGGGAAAATGGTTTTTATGAAGCAGACCAATCGGTGTTTTCAGTATTTACCTTTTCTTTTATTGCAGGGAAAGCCTCCGATGCCCTAACAGCCCCTAACACCATCGTGTTAACAGAGCGTATTGCGAGGAAATATTTTGACACGCCCGAGCAAGCCATGGGTAATACATTGCGTTGCAATGATAAACTTTATCGTGTTACGGCAGTGGTGGCCGATCTACCATCTAATGTGGATATTCGGATAGAAGGGATGCTTTCCGCTAATTTTTCGAAAGTAACTACTTGGTCCGATCTGGATTTTCCAGTATATACTTTTGTACGTTTTAAGCGGCAAACCGACTTGAAAATATTCGAGTCTAAACTACAACGAATTGCTAAACAATATGCCCAACCGGAACTAGATGGTGCGGGGGCTAAAGACTATCATCTACGTTTCCTGGCAGAAGAACTTGCTGACGTACATTTCAGCGCCGGCAAACTGATGGATACCCCGAAAGGTAGCAAACAGTTCAACTATATTTTTTCTTTGTTGGCACTTTTCATCCTCTTCATCGCCCTGCTCAATTATATCAATTTGTCTACCGCAAAGGCCACGGAAAGAGGAAAGGAAGTAGGGGTTCGTAAGGTGAGCGGAGCGCGCCCACTTCAATTGATCGGGCAGTTTTTGACCGAGTCTTTTTTGCTGATTGGCTTCGCTTGGGCCGGTGGCATTATATTGACGCTGTTATTGATCCCTCCTGTTAATGTGTTGTTAAATACCGGAATAGTATTCTCCTGGCAAGAATACGGTCTGTTTTTACTGGGCATATTTATACTGACAACCTTACTGGCGGCTCTTTATCCGACTTTTGTAGTCGCGGGTTACCGACCGGTAGAGGTGCTGAAGGGAAATTGGAGAATCGGTTTGAAAGGAATGGTCCTGCGTAAAGGAATTGTGGTCATCCAGTTTGTGATTGCCACAGCCATGATTACGGGCACTTTGGTGGTTTACCGGCAAATGGAATATGTAACCAAAACCGATTTGGGTTTTAACCTGGGCAAGATGCTTAGCGTACGGATACCTACGGACAGCATACATCGAAGCCAAGTGAATGGTTTTTACGAAGCGCTGCAGCAGCTGCCCGGATTGCAAGGAGTAACAAAAGGCAGTGGTTTGCAGGAAGATGACTTTGCTATGGCTACTACTTTTGCTAGGAGCAAGGGTGAGAAAAGGGAACTGATGTCCAACTATTTTCTGATCGATCCGAACTTTATTCCCCTGTTACAGATTCGCGTGGTTGCCGGTAGAAATTTATCTGACAGCTTACTGAGCGATAAAGAGGAGGCTTTCCTGGTAAATGAAAGCTTTGTACATAATATGGGCTGGAAGGATGCGATTGGCCAACCTTTGGAGGGGTGGGGACATAAAGGGAAAGTTGTAGGAGTAGTGAAGAATTTCTACTATCGATCTATGCACAACCTAGTGGAACCTTTGGTGATGATTTATAATACCTTCCCTGCTACGGCGATTTCCATGAAAATAGCTCCCCAAGAGCTGCTAAAGGTGGAAAGGCTGTGGAAACGTTTTTTACCGGATAGCGTAATTGATTATTCTTTCTTAGATGAGGCTTATGAGGCTAAATACCGGAAGGACAAAATAACGAACCAACTGTTCAATTATTTTACCGTATTGGCTATCTTCGTTTCGTGCCTTGGCCTTTACGCTTTGGTGGCTGCGATGACCGCACAACGGGTGAAGGAAGTTGGTATCCGAAAAGTGTTGGGTGCATCGGTGACGAGTATCGTCACGCTGTTATCAAACGATTTTATAAAATTGGTGGGTTTAGCCATCCTGATTGCTATGCCAATTGCTTGGTGGGCAATGAATAAGTGGCTAGATGACTTTGCTTACCGCATGGAAATCCAATGGTGGATATTTGCCGTCGCAGCACTGGCAACCGTGTTGATTGCGCTGCTGACCGTAAGCGGACAGGCCATACGCGCAGCAGCGGCCAATCCGGTGAAATCGTTACGGGATGAATAATGGAATCAGGCTATTGATTGGATGTCGCTAATGGCCCTTCGATGCTCGCAATACCGATCTCTTTGGATTTTCCCTTTAATTTGATCATCCCTAAGGGCTGGATCTTGAAATAGGTGTCGAGCCCGGCCTGCTGCACCATATCGGAAGATACCAAAAAATCCTTGCCAAATTCGTTGCAAACGCTTTGAATCCGTGCTGTTGTATTGATGGTGTCTCCGTGGTAGGCAATGTCGCGCTTGACATCGCCGATTTCTACGGCTGTGACGACTCCCATATGAAGGCCTGCTTTGAATTCGGGAAAAAAATCATAGTGCTTTTTGTAGTAATCGAGGCGTTTGAGAAACTGTTTTTTGCAGGCAAAGAAGAATAGCACACAGCGCTCATAGGATATTTCATGGTCTATTCGCCAGCTTAAAACGACCTCGTCTCCTACATATTGATACACCTCTGCATTGTAGGCCGACAATACTTGGTTGATATCATAAAGACTATCCCGGATAAATGAACTGTATTTGATATGACCTAGTATCTCGGCGATCGTGGTGGAGGATTTCAGATCCATAAACATAAATACCCGTGTTTCTTCCACCGGATTCCGGTACTTTCCCAATACTAATGGAATGAGGACACCTGGGCCGTATTTCAGGTTGACCTGATTGATGAAGCCTATTAACAGCGTCATCAGCAGATAATAAAATAGAAAAAGGAAGATAATATATTTCCAAGCCAGTAAGCTGGCAAGAGCGCCTTCAGGGAGCGTAAACGGGATACTGATTTCAGCCGAAATTGCCATCACGATGCCAAGAATAAGGGCGCTCATAAGCAACGACAGCAAGGCCTTCACCATGATGATCTTCCACAAGGCCATTTTTCCGAGACGCCGCCTGCCGAGATAATATTCAGTGGAGCCGAGCACGGCGCCATAGAGGATACCTAATAGGGCAGGAAGCAAGAACATGAACTCGGTTTCGTACTGGATCGGAACAGCGAGCGCTTGACCGATAAACCTCGAATGTAAATAGAGGATAATACTCAATAAACTGTTGGCGATTAGCCAAAATGTCATCTGTATCCCTACATAACTCAATGCGGGAAACCTGGTTGCAAAACGTCGGACTAGTGTTGTGTAGTTAAAATCGGATTGCATCTTTTTGGATACTTGGATAAAGATAGCAAACAGAAACCGTTTTATGGCTCAATATTTTGTTTTTGGAAAAGGACTTTGCATATTTGCATTGTTTAGATTAGTTCTAAATAATATAACTAAGCTGATGCTGTTTCATAAATTAAAAAAGGGTGACGCCAAAGCCTTCGAGGCAATCTATCAAATCTACTGGGCTGGTGTTCTGAAAGCCTGCGAGCGATATACCGGCTCTTTTGATGATGCTTACGAATTAACGCAGGAAATTTTCTGTTCGCTTTGGAAGAGGCACGCTACCTTACGGGATGACATAGAGCTAGGCGCTTATTTACATCAAGCGGCCAAATGGCAATCATTTCGCTTACTTCGCGATCGCTACCGGCATGAAGAGGGAAAATCGATTTATGCGGAGAGTCTCGCTAAATCCTATTCGGTTTCGTCAATCGAATTGAAGGAGCTGCAACAAGCGAGCGACGAACAGCTGGAACTGCTGCCTGAACCGTCACGCACTATCTTTTTGTTAAGTAGACAGCAACAATTAACTTATAATGAAATTGCTAGCCAAATGAACCTTTCGGTTAAATCTATTGAATACCATATGAGCAAGGCACTGAAATACCTTCGGCGCGAACTCCATGAGCATTTTTAAAAAAAAAATAATTTTTTGATTAGGGTGTAGCGGCTTTTAGGGTATAATAGGTGAAATGGATCATCAGATACTCAAACGATATTTTCAGGGACAATTATCCGACAAGGAGAGAGAGGAAGTAGAAGACTGGCTAAGTAAGGCGGAAGACTTACCTCATGGGACATCTTATGATGAGCAGCTAAAGGAGACTTTGTGGAGCGACATCGCTCAACGCGTAGAAGAGAAACCTCATACCGATAAACGACGCTTCTGGCCTCTTGCTATAGCGGCTATGCTATTGCTAAGCTTGGGCCTTATTATAGGCCTTTATGATAAAACGCCCGATCATCGAGAACAGGAAGCGACATGGGAAGAAGTGCTAGTGCCACTGGGAAAACGAAAGCAATTGAGGTTTGCCGATGGGACAGAGGTGCTGCTGGGTGGGGGGAGTGCGATTGCTTATTCGAAACAGGGAAGGCCAACAGCACTTCGTTATCTGAAGGGGGAAATTTATGTATCTGTCAAACCGGAATCGCATCGACCTTTTAAAGTGCTGCTGCCAGGTAATGAACGCATTTTGGTGCTGGGAACGGCTTTTAATATTGATGGAAGTACATCTTTAAATCAATTGAAGGTGACTTTGGTAACGGGAAAAATCCGTTTTGAGGATAAAAACAACAAAGCCTACGTCCTGCAACCGGGACAGCAATTGCTGCGTAATAAGAATGAAGGTATCCAAATACAAAAGGTAGACATCGAGCAGGAAATTGCCTGGAAAAATCATACTTTATGGTTTACCGAATTACCCGCCGTCGAGGTTTTTAGTCAGTTGGAACGCGAGTACGGGGTTACTTTTGAGATGGCTTCAAGCGTTGGCAATCCTAAAATCACGGCAAAATTCCATCAGGCGCCTTTAGACAAGGTATTGCGTTTACTGGAAGAAAGTACACAGATCCATTTTAAAAGAACAGGGAATAAAATTATTGCTTTTTAATCATTCATATCCGTAAATTTTAGATCATGCAGCACAGAATCGCTAATAAGTCGCCCGGGAAAACGATTGGATAGTAAAGGCGGACATGCTACGAACATATCCGCCGGCACCTTCGAAAATCAACAGATCGTTTCGTCAATCTAATTTATTTTATTTCAAAAGTATACAAACTTATGAATTTTAACGCGAAGACATGCCTACTGAAAGGTATGTTTCTTTTACTCGTCGTGTGTATACATACGACATCCCTTCAGGCGCAGCAAGGGAAAAATATCCGTTTACCGCAAGAAAATATGACTGTTCATGAGCTTTTTAAGCAAATTGATGCGCAAAGCGGACTGAACCTGATTTACAGTAGTAGTTTCAGCCAGTTAAAAAAAACGCTTTATTTCCAGCAATTTGATATACCGCTGGACAAACTACTAGCCTTAATTAGTCAACAAACGAATTTGAGCTTCCGAAAAGAGGGAGGCCAGCTGGTGGTGCGCGAGATGGAATTTGGTGTAGTCAAAGGGGTGGTGAAGACAAATGATGGGCTTCCTGCAGCTTTTGTAAGCGTTCAGATAAAAGGTGGCCCAGCTACAAAAACGGATGAACAGGGGAGCTTTCGCTTAACGGAGGTGCTTGCCGGTGATCGCTTATTGACGGCCAGTTTTGTGGGGCTTCGTACCAAGAATGCACCGATACAGGTGGTGGCCCAAGATACCGTTATACTCTCCCTAACGCTTAATGAAGATGCACAGACCTTGGAAGAGGTGACGATAAATGGGGAAAAGATCAATAAATACCTACAAAAGAACAGCGATCAGGTGGCAAAAATGCCACTTGGTAATTTGGAAAACCCCCAGGTATATGCCGTGGTGCCTGCTCAGTTGCTGAAAGACCAGCTTATTGTGGATTATCGTGATGCATTCCGCAATGTGTCGGGCGTTAATTCCTTGGAGCAGATTTCCAATGGACGCACATCGGCCATTATCCGAGGTTTTCGGACAAGTAACTTCTTTCGGAACGGAGTGGTGGCGACACAACTGACAGCCGTTGAAACGGCTAATTTGGAGCGGATTGAAGTGATTAAAGGTCCGTCTGGAACCTTGTTTGGATCAAGTGCAATTTCTTATGGCGGCTTAGTGAACCGAATAACAAAAATGCCTTTAGACCATGCGCAAGCAGAAGTGACTTATACAGCAGGCAGCTATGGTTTGAATCGTCTAGCGCTGGATGTGAATACACCACTGAATGATGACAAAACGGCACTCTTTAGGCTGAACGCCGTAAGGCATGCTACGAATACTTTTCAGGAGACTGGGTTTCAGCGAAATTATTTTATTGCTCCTAGTTTTACGTATAAACCTGATGAGCGACTAACCTTTTCTTTGGATGCGGAGCTTTACAGTAATCATGGTACCAATACAGGTATTGGCTTTTTTGCCAATCCACAAGCTTATCCTAACATGCGTAGCTATAAGGAGTTGGAAAAAATTTACGATCGCACTTTTAGCTCGGATGATATTACCTCTACCTTTAAGGGATACACGCTATTTGCTAAAGCAGATTATAAAATCAGCAACACATGGACGGCACATGCACTGTTTAATTATGGGGGTGTTGATGCTCGGAATCAGCTACAATTTACGCCCGGCCTTGTAGCCGGCGATTCGATCAGCCGAACTATTCAACGCTATGCGCATAATTACTATAACTACAATGCGCAATTGAATGTGAATGGCGAATTTCGTATCGGAACGATTCGAAATAGGGTCTTGCTGGGTGTTGATCATACGGCCGATATAACCCTGCCGACTTATATTAAAAGATTTGTTTTTGATGTGGTTCCGATGTTTGGGGAGATTCCGTACATCACGAGAGATCAGATTGATCGGCGCCTGAGCGAAGCACCGCTTGCTTCTGCATTTAAAATTAAAAGTTACTATTATGGGGCATACGTCTCAGATGCGGTGAATGTGACCGAAAGGTTATTGGTTCTATTGTCTCTTCGTTACGACCAGGTGAAAGCAAAAGGGACGACTGATTTAAGAAATAATGAAACAACAGGCGCGTTCGATAAATCGACTTTTTCACCGAAGGCTGGAATTGTTTACCAAGTAGTAAAAGATAAGGTTTCCCTATTCGGAAATTACCTGAATGGCTTTACCTATGCTACTACAACCGACCGGAATGGAGATCTCTTTGATCCAGAACAGGCTAACCAATGGGAAGGAGGAGTGAAAGCAACTATATGGGATGGAAAGCTGTCTGCAACAGCGAGTTATTATCATATCGAAGTGAGCAACCGTTTGCGGACAGATCCTACTGACATAAATTTTCAAATCCAGGATGGTACACAGGTAAACAAGGGTTTTGACCTGGAATTGATTTCCAATCCGGTTCAGGGATTAAATCTGATTGCTGGCTATGCCTATAACGATGGGAAATATACAAAGGCTGAGGCCGATATTACTGGAAATATGGCCGCGCAGGCACCTAAGCATATGGCTAATTTTTGGATGAACTACCGTTTGATGCAGAGCCGTTTGAAAGGTTTGGGTCTTGGTTTTGGCATGAATTACAACAGCGCTAGTTTCTACGATGATGCCAATACCTTCACGATTCCAGATTTTGTAGTCTTTAATAGTGTACTTTCTTATGATCTGAGCAAGTGGGCTGTTGCATTGCGGCTCGATAACCTAACGAACGAAAAATATTGGGGCCCTTGGGGTAATGCCCAGCCACCGCGAAATGCGACGGCTAGTGTTACATATCGTTTTTAGCGTTAAGCTATTTGATGTGCTGTTGAAAAGTGATGTTGTTTTAATAAAAAGGCCCCGTTACATAATCGGGGCCTTAGCGTCTTTAAAGCATTCTACTTTTTACTCAAAAGTGCTTACAATTTGGCTGATCTGATAACCATTGCCACTTAATGAAATGGTGACGTAATCAACCCGGCAAAAGGTTTGGTATTTCATCTCTACCTTGGCAATGGCTACACCCTTGCTTTCTTCTATGATACTATAGTCTGTTTCACAATTCTGCTGTAAGTTGCTATGGCTTTTTAAAAAGCCTACTAATTGTGACTTATTAAAAATATAACTTCTGTTTTTGCTGCTGTAACGTTGGTGGAATTGCTCACTAAACAATTGCTCAATACCGTCTACCTGTCCCTTAGAAACAGCGTTAGTATAAAGGTCTAATGTAAGATTGATGGCCGCTACGTTGGAGCGTTTAGTTGTTTCGGGAGTGGTAGCAAATGTACAAGTGCTTGTCAGCATGAAGGCTGCTACGATGAAGGTGATGAATGTTTTCATGATATTTAATTTTTAAACTTTTTTAAATTTTTGTAGA
>DATMSZ010000450.1:0-13960 GCA_035565175.1 Pseudosphingobacterium sp. | reverse complement strand
TTAGGTTTATAATTGGTTAGTTAAGAAGTCTTCGATCTCCCCGGTCGAAGACTTTTTTTATTTGCTTAATGGCCTTTTTGCTATAAGATATCCGCTTAGTTTAGTCGAGTTGAAATGTAAACTCATCATAATCTTTACTTCTCCATGCTAGGTGCTGTGTAGCAGGAGAAATCGCAAACAAGGGGGAAAATGTTTTTACTTTGATCGTTTTTCCGTCAGGAAGGAATTCTAAGATTCTAAGCCACCCATCTCCTCCGTTACCATGCCAGCCACCACCTAGAGCCTGTGCATTAAAGGTCATCTGTTGTACCTTTTTTCCTCCAGCGTTGGTATCTGTACGGAAAGCGATATGTGCTTTTTCATCATCAGGTGCGCCGATATGTCCGGAAAAAACTAACACAATATTTTTCGATGGTTTTACTAATTTCTCCCAAATGGCTTTTCCATAATTGGGATTTTGTACTTTGTATCCTTCGGTTTCTATATGTTCATTATTAGCATTCAAATAAGAGTGCGTTAACAATACTACACGGTGTTCAGTGTAGGCAGGTTTATTCACCACTTCCTTTGCCCAGGCAATGGTTCCATCGTGGGGGGCAAACTCTAATACAATAAAAAGATATTTGATGCCTTGAGGGTCTATCAGTTCGTAAGCAGCATTAGTAAGACTGGGCCTATTATGAATATTTAATCCGACTTCTTTTAATAGAACCTGTGTTTTTGGATTCTTGTTAACGGGGAAGTAGGTGTCATAATCGGTTTCTCTATTTTCAGCGCTTTTAAAACCAAAGTCATGATTACCCGCCGCTGCAATGTAAGGGACTTTACCGTCAAGCCTTCCGAAGCTATTGGAGACCGACTTCCATTGATTCATGCTTGGCTGATTTCCATTTTTATCGTCTGCTTTCAATATATTATTTTGTTCTACGAGGTCACCGGTACACAAAACCATTTCAATATGAAGTGGTTGGATATTTTCACTGATCCAGCTGGTCATTAACTCAAATATGGGCTGATTTCTACCAAACTTCACATATGTTTGAGGGTCTGGTAGCAATATCATCGACCAGGAATTGGAGTCGGCCAATGCAGGAGGTGTGTAGGAAGTTTCTTGACCAATAGCAGAAAAGAAGAAATGTAAGGTAATAACGAAGGCGATTCCCTTTTTAAGAGACTTTTTCATAGATATCCTCCATCTTTTAAGATTTTTGCCCAAACCTGGTAGCCTTCGATTCGTAAATGTAGACCGTCATGGGTTAGAGAGGCTTTTAAGTGATTATCCCCATCTAGAAAATGCGGATATAGATCAATTAGCTGTATATTCTTTTTGTCGGTAAGTTTCCTTATGCCTTCGTTAACGTAAAGAATATGTTGATCTTTTTCATAATGATTTTCGAATTTTCCGAAGGACGCATTAACAGGGAGAAGTGTTTGAAAATAGATGCTTGTTTTGGGTGATCCGGTTTGAATACGGTCGACAATCTTAGCATAGTTGTTGAGGATAGTATCATCGGGTATGTTTTTGGATATGTCGTTAATTCCAATCAAAATAAAAATCTTGCTTGGTTTGCCTGAAATAACATCATCTAAACGTTCCAGTACACCATAAGTAATATCGCCCGAAATCCCCCTATTGCGGGCGGTTGGCAGCTGCAACAACTCATTCCAGTCTGTGCCAGCGGTTATACTATTTCCCAGAAAAACGATATCGGAAGATGCTTTTGGGAAAGACTTAAATTGTTCTACCAATAAGGGATAGACAGCTGGTCGATAAGTGCTGTCCCAGCTGCTTTCTTGTGCGAACGAACGGTTGAGCGCAAAGGATAGCAAACAACCAAGTAAGCATAACTTAAAAAGGTTCATAATTTATTTTGTTTAATGGTATTGGATTGCTTTTATTTCGCTTCTGCTTTTCCTCCATCCTGTGGAATGGGGCAAACCTGAATAGCAGTGTTTTTCTTATCATAATGGTAAACTGCATCATGGCAGGTTATTTTTTATTCAATATGTCAAAAAGTAATTCCGGTTCGTTTGTGGTAATGTATTCTACCCGCTGATCCAGTAAACTTTTCATTTCGTCTGCGTCGTTAACGGTCCATACATTCACCTTTAAACCCACTTTATGTGCGTCTTTAATCCACGACGGATTTTTTTTGAAGACATCGTAATGATAATCTATACCTTTGAAACCATCTGCTTTTGCTTCGGCAGGGCTGAGGTCACCATTTAAATAAGAAACTTCAGCCTTTGGCGCTAACTTAGCCAAATGTTTTCCGGCGTCTCTGTCAAAAGTGATATAATCTACCCATTTTTCTGCACCTAACTTCTTCACTAAGGCAACGGACATTTCTGCCGCTTTTAATACACGTTCCTTACCTAGCTTAGAGGGTTTTAATTCATAGATAAGTTTAGTCTTCTTTTGCTTCATTCCCTCTTTAAGATAAGCTTCAACTGTTGGAATGGATTCGCCATTCGGATGCTTTTTAGCTAATAGTTCTTTGTAGGTGGCGGTTTCAATGTCAATACCATAGAAATCCTTGTTATGGTTAACCACAAGGATGTCATCTTTGGTCAAATACACGTCAAATTCAGAACCATAACAGCCTAATGCAACAGCGTGGTTAAGAGAAGCAATCGAATTCTCAGGCAAATTGGATACCTTCCAAGCACCCCGATGAGCGATCACAACATTTTTGTTGAATTGAGCATAGGTAGTTTGCATAAGAGCAAATAAACAAATTACGGTTATTAAAAAAGGATGTTTTTTCATTATTTTTTTGTTATGTTGTTAAAAAAGACGATTAAGCAAATTACAAATATTCAAGGAAACGCGTGTAATTACTTAATCGTTATTATTAAGATTTTGATATTATAATATTAAGTTAATAGTTTGGATTTTGCTCAAGATTGGGGTTTAAATCTAATTCAACTTGAGGGATTGGCCACCAATAGTCACGTTTCGCATCGAATTTTCGAGTTTCAAGAACTTGGTTTTTCCAATTCTCTATAGGTGCATTCATTACGGATTCGGCGGTTTTCCAACGTCTTACATCATTGTAATAGAGTGCTTCTCCGGCGAGCTCAATCCGTCTTTCTTTTCTAATGATTTCTCTCATAACGTCTTGGCCCAGACCCGATGGAATGTTTGGCATATCTACGCGAGACCGCACTTCATTAATATAAGTCAGTATGTCATTATGTCCAGGATTTGATTCGTTTAGTGCTTCAGCATACATTAACAAAATATCGGCATACCGAAGGATGATGAAGTTAGTTTCCGATTGGCCGGCCTTTAAATCAGCCTTGTCGGAGGGCGGTGTTTCTTTATCATATATTGAGTATTTTTTCATGGCATAACCTGTTTGAGCAAATGTACTTGCCGTGACAGGTTTCCCTTTAAAGGTGTCGCCGGGAAAGACAATAGTTGCATACAATCGTGGATCGCGGTTTTCGTAGGGATGTTCAGGATCGTAACCTGCATTAGGATCACTTATTGCTAACCCATTCTTCATCTCATACGCGCTTGCCAAACTTTGCAAGGGTGCGTTTGAATTATATTGACTATTGATTAGATCAAATGAACTTCCTGCATCTGGAAATAAAAATTGTACATCGAAAATAACCTCTCGATTGTTCTCGTTTTCCGGTAAAAAGAGATTTCTGTAATTGTCAAAAAGACCATATCCCGCCTCAGGAGTTAAATCGATAACGGCTTTAGCGGCAAGAGCGGCCGCTTGCCATTTTTCTGTATTATTGTCTGTGTTTAATAGCGGACTAGCCTCATATAAAAGTATGCGGGCTTTTAATGCAAGCGCCGCCCCTTTGGTTGCTCTACCAACATCTGCACCCGTATATTTTACCGGGAGTCTTTCTACAGCGAGGTCAATGTCTGCCAGTACTTGCTGTATGACTTCCTCTCGACTATTTCTGGGCAAATCTTTTTGAGAATCGGGATCTGGCGCGCTCAAAATAATCGGGGCTCCACCGTAATAGGTGGCAAGCGTGAAATAATAAAAAGCCCTTAGAAAGTAGGCTTCTCCTTCCATTCTACTCTGTACATCCTGTTCTAAGCCTACCTCGCTTATACGTTCTAAAAATGTATTAGCCCTGCCAATCCCTTGGTAAGCTTGCTTCCATCTGGCGCTGATTACGCCGCCCGTACTTGCTGATTGCTGACCCCTACCTATGGCATCGAAACCCTGTGTTCCAGCACTGTAACAAAAAGCGTTGGGTGAAGCTCCCTCTTCCCAGAGTGGGGTAGCCTCACCTCCATATAAACCATCTCCCGTTAAAGTGGCATAAATTCCGGTGAGCGCAGCATTAGCCGCAGCTTCTGTTTTCCAAAAATTGCTTTCAGTATATTTATTATCGGGCGCTGTGTCCAACAGATCAGGGTTACAACCACCTAATAGGAGCGTGGAACAGAAAATGGAGATTATATAAATTCGTTTCATATTTTAAATTTTTATGAATGTAAAATAATGTGTTAGAAGGTTACGTTAACTCCTCCACTGATGGTTTTTAGCATTGGATAATGATATAGGGAATTAGCGTTGATGATTGTCTCTGGATCAAATCCTTTATATTTTGAGAATGTAAGGTAATTTTCAGCATTCACAAACACAGAAAGCCGCGCGATCTTAATTTTTGATGTCCATGCCTGCGGAACTAAATAGGCTAACTGAAGGCTTTTTAAACGTAGATAGGAACCGCTTCTCAGCCAGAAATCCGACTGTAAAAAGTTATCTTTATTTCCAGTGCTTTCCGTTACAATGGGGAGCCTCGCATTTGGATTTTCTGGAGTCCAAGCATCCGTCAGCCACTCCGTTGTGGCTCCAGCCCCATTGTTGAATGGGTAAGCCAAGTTTGCAGTCGGATAAATTTTGATGCCCCCTATACCTTGAAACGCGGCTTTTAGCTCGAAACCTTTATAGGCAACATTAAATCCGAAACCATAGGTGTATTTTGGTATAGCGGAAGATTCATTCATCGCTACACGATCCTCTCCATTAATTATATTGTCGCCATTGATGTCCTTATAGCGAATGTAGCCCGGGCGCGTAGCATTGCTTTGAAAAGCATGATTATCAATTTCTTCCTGATTTTGAAAGAAACCGTCCGATTGTAGCAAATAGTGCGCGCTGATCGGAAGTCCTTCTTTCGTGATTGTGGATAAGTTCGTTTCAAAATTGTACAATATCTGGCCGTCTAGGTCGACGACATTATTTCTGTTATAAGATACGTTACCCTGTATGCCATAATTAACCTCACCAATCTTATTTCGATATTGAGCGACTAATTCGATCCCTGAGTTATCCACTGTACCCACGTTTCGTTTTGGTCCTGCCAATCCGCCTACTTGAGAGGGCAGGTTGACCGTTCTTAGAATACCCGTTGTTCTTTTTTTATAAAAATCTGCTGTTACACTGATTTTGCTCTGCAGTAGTTCAACATCTAGGCCCGCATTATAGGTGGTAGTAGTTTCCCATGACGTTAGCGGATCTGCATAAGCATTTGCTGCTGCTCCAGAAGCTAAAAGGCCATTTATGCCTCCGAAACTATAATTCTGTCCTAAGGAGATACTATTCTCATAGCTATATAAGTCCACGGCTTGATTCCCAAGTCGGCCTACCGATGCTCGTAATTTCATCAGGTTGACGAATTCGGATTGAAAGAAAGATTCTTTATCTATCCGCCAGCCAGCAGATATCGATGGGAAGAATCCCCAGCGATGGCCCCTGGCAAATCTCGAAGAACCATCGTACCGAAAGGTAGCCTCCAATAGATATTTATCTTTGTAATCATAATTGGCGCGTCCAAAATAAGATATAAGTACATCTTCTTCAAGATGTCCGGAGATGGCATTTCGAATCGTGCCCGCATCCAATCCTGTTAGCGTTTCGTCGAGGTATCCAACCATCTCTGCCTTAAAAACATCGTTAGAGAATTTGTCGTAACTCGAACCGAGCATCAGTGCTACGTTGTGCTTTTCTTTAAATTGCTTTTTCCAATCAACCGTATTGTAAAAGTGAATGTTTAAGTCATTATCATCAGTTTTATTAGATCTAGGCGCTGTGGCAGGGCTATTCCAATTGGTGGGAGCCAAAGTTTTTGGGTTAAAATGTTGTACTTGCGGTGTAAATCCTGATAGCTGTCCATCGTATTTATCAGCCCCGAATCTCACATTGTAGGTAATATCCCAAGGCAATTTATATTCACCAAATACAGAAGCTAGAAATCTCTGCACAATTTTTCTGTAATTTCCAGTTTCGGCGATCATTCTTGGATTCTCCCAATTATTGCGTCCGGGAGTTCTCAACCATGAATTTCCGTAACGGCCATCAGCAAGCGTATCCGTTAAGATCGGAAGGGACCTGCTTAAATACTGGAAGAAATTTTCTCCATAGAATGGATAGTCATAATGTCGGTAATAGCCATCGATAGATGCACCAACTTTTAGTCTCTTCGAAACATTTAAAGAGGCATTAAAACCTAAAGAGTATTTTTTTTCGTTGTCAGACGGACCAATTATGATGCCGTCTCGATTTAGATAGCCAAGTGATAGACGGTACTGATAAGTTTCTGAACTTCCTCCAAAACTTAAATTATGCTTTTGGATATTGCCATTTTTAAGCGCGATATCAAACCAGTTGTTTGACGGATAAGTATAGGAGTCTGTCTTCATCCCCGCTTCATACTCGGCAATTTCTTCATCACTATAATTGGGAAGCTGAGTGCCTTGGTTGGCTAGGGCTTGATTTTTCAAGCGCATATATTGGATGGGATCCCATATAGCGTCGGGCATAGTTGTCGGGTTTTGGATGCCATTATAGTAGTTGTAGTTCACTTGCGAAACACCAGCACCTTTTTTAGTTGTAATAAGTATGACACCATTAGCGGCTCTAGATCCATAAATGGCTGCTGAGGCATCTTTTAACACCGTTACCGTTTCCACGTCATCCGGGTTCAATTCATCCATTGAATATTCGATACCGTTTACTAAAACCAAAGGGTTATTCCCACTTAATGTACCCATTCCTCGAATTCTGATCTGAGATCGATCCACTCCGGGTTGACTTTGCCCTAATTGGACAAACATACCAGGCATTCCTGCCAACGCATTACTTAAATTGGTAGTTGGTGAACCTTCCTTCTCTTTCATGTTAAGTGTGCTGAGAGCCCCGGTAAGATTTTCTTTCTTTTGCGTGCCGTAGCCCACAACGACTACGTCTTCCAGCATTGTGCTAGCAGATTCTAACCGTATAGTTAAATTTCCAATGGCATGATTTACTGTTGTTTCATAGAGTTTGTACCCTACATATCGGAAGCTAAGTTTCGATTGAGATGCGATATTAATGCTGAAATGGCCATCGCCATCGGTAATCCCAAGTGTTTTTTCTGTGGAACTAATGGATACTCCCGGCAAAGGCGATCGATCGTCAGCGGAAATAACCGTTCCACTCACAGTTAACAGTTCTTGAGCATAAACCAATGGAGATAAGAGGAGTAATAATTTTGTCATTAAAACGTACATCGGCAAATGACGGCGCCTCAGTTTAGTTTCAGTTTTTTTCATAATATTTCATTTAAGTTAGAGGGTGATGCATTTTTTGTTTATTGGCATCAAAATGAAAGCTGCAATGTTAGCACAGCTAGGTTTGCAAATGGTTAATATTGTATTAAGAAATTATTAATATAGTGTCTGCTAAATAGGGAGGGCCTAAAGCAGTTTATAATTGGTTAAGTTTAATTTTGTATATTTTTTGGGAAAGAAAAAAAATGCATTTACGTTTTCTTTCTTAGAAATCAAATAAGGACCATGTATATCAGGCAAGCAATACTCGCTCCAATCAAAGGACCGATAACTGGGACCCAGGCATAGCTGGCATTGAACGATGCTTTGTTTTTTATTGGAAGTATTGCGTGCATGATTCGAGGGCCTAGGTCACGTGCAGGGTTAATGGCATAACCTGTAGTTCCTCCTAGGGATAAACCAATTACCCAAACTACAAAGGCTACCGGAATAGCGCCTACAGAACCTAGGCCGATAGGTGTTTTAGTTTGTTCGATCGAGACCTCGCCATCCGTAAAAAAGAATACAGCCAAAATCAAAACAAAAGTGCCAAGTATTTCACCGATTAAATTAATGGGTAAATTCCGGATAGCAGGCGATGTACAAAATACAGCCTGTTTCAGCCCAGGATCTTCTGTTTCATTAAAATGGTCTTTATACATTAGCCATACCAAAAAGGCCCCGCTCATTGCTCCAAGGAATTGAGCAATCACATAAAGGAGTGCATCTTGGTAACCTAAACTTCCTGTAATGACCATCGCTAATGTTACTGCTGGGTTTAAATGTGCACCGCTGTAAGGTCCTGCGATTACCACACCTGTAAAAACGGCTAAAGCCCAGCCGGTGGTAATTACAATCCATCCTCCATTATTTCCATTCGTACCTTTTAATAAAACATTGGCTACTACGCCTCCGCCTAGAAGTATTAAGATAAGGGTACCGAGAAGTTCTGCTATAAAAGGTGTCATAATTTGGTTATTCGTTGTTCGTTATTGGTTGTTCGTTATTCGTTGTTTGCATCAAGACGCAGGTTGTTGTGCATTATCAGTTGCGAGTATAAGCATTATAAGCTTTATACTTTCGCTGAAAATTCATCACTCATCATTTTTTGATTCGAGTTTAGCCCAGGCCCTGGCGGCCTCTACTGCATTGTGCCAGTTTCTTAAATGCTTTTTCACATCCATTTTGCTGTCGGGAGTGAACGTTCTATCAATTTGCCATTGATCTTTTAAGTCGTCGAGGTCCTTCCAGTAGCCGACCGCCAGACCGGCTAGGTACGCTGCACCGATAGCGGTAGTTTCTGTAATCTTGGGCCTCACAACTTTCGCCTGTAAGATATCCGATTGGAATTGCATTAATAGGTTGTTGTTGGTGGCTCCGCCGTCAACACGCAATTCTTTTATTTCCTTTCCGGCATCTGCTTCCATAGCTTTGAGAATATCGACCGTTTGAAATGCAATTCCCTCTAACGCTGCGCGAGCAATATGCGAAGCGTTACTCCCTCTGGTTAAACCAACTATTGTGCCCCGGGCATAAGAATCCCAATGAGGGGCTCCCAGACCAGCAAAGGCAGGTACCAAATAAACACCATCTGTATCTTTTACTTTATCAGCTAATGCTTCCACATCTTCAGACGATTTGATGATGCCTAAGCCGTCCCTCAGCCATTGTACAATCGCGCCTGCGATGAATATGCTTCCCTCGAGCGCATAAGTCACTTCTTTACCAATTTGCCAGGCAACGGTTGTAACAAGCTTGTTTTTAGAAACGATAGGCTTGTTTCCTATATTCATAAGCATGAAACATCCTGTACCGTAGGTGTTTTTTACCATTCCGGGATTTATACATAACTGTCCGAAAAGCGCTGCTTGTTGATCGCCCGCAATGCCCGCAATTGGTATTCTGTCTGTTAATATTTTTCCAGCTGTTTCGCCATATACTTCACTGGATGTTTTTACTTCCGGAAGCATACTTTTAGGGATTTCGAATAATGCTAATAATTCTTCATCCCATTGCATGGTGTTGATGTTAAACAGCATTGTGCGAGACGCATTCGTTACGTCTGTTACATGTTTTTCTTTATCCGTGAGGTTATAGATCAGCCAGGTATCTACTGTTCCGAATAAAAGTTCCCCGTCTTCTGCTTTCTTTTTGGCGCCTTCTACATTATTTAATATCCAACGTATTTTGGTAGCAGAAAAATAAGAATCTATCAATAAACCTGTTTTTTCTTTAATTTTTTCATCGTAACCCTTTGCTTTTAATTCATCGCAATAAGAGGCTGTTCTCCTGTCTTGCCATACAATCGCATTGTGAATAGGTCGCCCGGTTTCGCGATCCCATACGATGGTGGTTTCTCGTTGGTTCGTTATCCCAATTGCGGCAATATCGGCAGATTTAATGTCTGCTTTTACCAAAGCTTCTGCAACGACAGCAATTTGAGAGGACCATATTTCACGGGGATCATGTTCTACCCAACCAGATTTAGGATATATCTGATTAAATTCTTTCTGTCCAATGGATATGATTTGCCCGGCGTGATCAAAAATGATAGCTCTCGAACTGGTAGTTCCCTGATCTAACGCAAGTATATATTTTTTATCAGTCATATAAATTTAGGGTTTATTTAGCAAAGAAAATTTTATAACATTATTAGTCGGTTATTTTTGGGTGAAAAGGTTCTGCCAGATAACCGTTGGCCAAATCGTTGAAGTCGGTAATTTGTTGCTGTATCCATCGGTCATCTTTATGAAGCTCACGAGACATTAGTTGTACCACTTTCGGCGCCATTTCTATGGCTGCACGTGCATCCAGAAATAGTATGCGCATTCTTCTGGCCAGAATATCTTCCACTTTTCTTGCCATTTCATGTCGAACTGCCCAGATTACTTCCGCGCCTATGTGTTCATGTCGTTCATGCAGCTTTTCTCCTAAATGACCATCTTCCATAATGAGCGACTTAATATGTTCCGCATCAGATCCATAGATGGCCCAGTGGTCTCGTGATGTCTGATTTGACGCCCCATGGATTTTTATGTTGACGGTTTTGCAGGGAGCAGGAGGAAGCTGTCCTGTTTTGATGGCTTGGTTTACTGTTTCTTCTGCCATCTTTCTATAGGTAGTCCATTTTCCTCCGGTAATTGTAATGAGATTTTCGTCGCTTACGATTAACTTATGATCGCGTGAAATCTCTTTTGTACTTTCTTTGCCATCCTTAGGTGCTGCTAATGGTCTGAGTCCGGCGAAGATACTCAAAGCATCTTTTCTTGTTGGTTTCTTGTTTAGATATTCACCCGCAGTATTTAAAATAAAATCAATTTCAGAGTCGAGTGCACGTGGTTCTAAACTATGTTCATTGAGAGGAGTGTCTGTGGTACCTAACACGAGATGATTATGCCAAGGTACACCAAAAAGTACCCGGCCATCACTTGTTTCAGGGATCATGAGTGCGCTTTTACCTCCAAGAAAAGAACGTTCAACTACTACATGAACGCCCTGGCTTGGCCTGACCATGGGTTTATGATTCTTATGAGCAAGTGTTAATATCTCATCAACAAACACACCCGTTGCATTAATGACAGTTTTTGCTTGAATAGTATATGATTTGTCACTTTCCTTGTCGACAAAAGTAAAACCTTTTATTTTTCCGTTATTGTCTTTATCCAGTTCAGTAACTTTTGTGTAATTTAATAAAGTAGCGCCGTATTGACTGGCCGTCTGTGCAAGATTTATTGCCAATCGAGCATCGTCAAATTGTCCATCAAAGTATTCAATACCCCCCTTTAGTTCTGACTGTCTTACTTCTGGGATCAAATTAGATACATGTTCTTTAGATAATAAGGAAGATTTGCCGATACGGTACTTTCCAGCCATCCAATCATATATTTTTAAACCAACTAAAAATTTCAATTTGGCAAATAAAGTATAACAGGGTATGACGAAACTCTGAATATGTGCAAGATGAGGTGCGTTTTTAAAGAGGATGCCCCTTTCTTTCAGCGCACTATATACGAGTTTTATATCTCCTTGTGCAAGGTATCGCACACCGCCATGTACTAGCTTTGTACTTCTGCTGGATGTACCTTTTGCAAAGTCCGACTGTTCTACTAATAAGGTTTTGTACCCTCTACTGGCGGCATCTACGGCGATGCCTAATCCAGTTGCTCCGCCTCCTATAATTGCGATATCCCAACTAGCGATTTGGGTTATATGTTCAATATTCAAATCGCGATCCAGTGAGTAATGGTTTTTGTTAGCGGTATTTTGCATATACGTTATCACATTGAGGTGACGTTATACAAAGTTAAATGTTCTGATTTAGAAATCAAAGATAATTTATCGAAATTAATTCGAAATAAAATGAAACAATTAAAAAGTCGTTTATATTTGGAAGAAAAAGCCTAATTTAGCTACAAAAAAACACCATGAATAGCGTAGAAAGGCATCAGTATATCTTAAAGCAACTTCAAGAAAAAGGCTCGATCAATGTACTTGAATTGGGAAAAGAATTGGATGTCTCTTCTGTTACCATCAGAAAAGATTTAAAATTATTAGAAGAGAGGCAAATGCTGTTTAGGACCCATGGCGGAGCGACGCTTAACAATCCTTATACAAGCGATCGGTCTGTTATTGAAAAGGAGAAGATGCAATCTGAAGAGAAAGCATTGATTGCAGAAACAGCGGCAAGGTTAGTAGAAGCAGATGATTCGATCATCATTGCTTCGGGAACCACTGTACTTGCTATGGCTAGGCATATACATCCTATCGGGAATTTGACAGTGGTTACTTCTGCATTAAATGTTGCAATTGAATTAAATAGACATGCAAATGTGGAGATTTTGCAGCTTGGAGGAATGATGCGTGCTACATCGGCATCCGTGGCAGGACCTTATGCCGAGAAAATTTTAGATGACTTTTTTTGTAGCAAGCTATTTCTTGGTGTCGATGGAATTGATCCTGATTTTGGATTAACCACTACCAATGGTTTGGAGGCACACCTCAATAGAAAAATGATTGAGGTTTCTCAAAAAACGATCATACTAGCGGATTCAACAAAATTTGGTAAGCGGGGTTTTGGCAGAATTTGTGGTTTAGATGAAATTGATGAGATTATTACAGACCAAGGCATTCCAGCACATATGTTGAAAGAACTAGAAGGCAGAGGTGTGAAAGTGACTATTGTTTAGCTGGTTAGCTATTGGTTATTCGTTATTCGTTATTAGTTATTCGTTGTTAGTTGTTAGTTGTTCGTTATTCGTTGTTAGTTATTCGTTAGCTGTACCAAGAGGTAAGCCGCTATATTTTATTTGTTAGTCCCTATTTATTGTCCGTTATCTTTTATTCCTTGATGATATTCGCCACTTGCAGGCCCGATGGTTTCCTATCAAAGCAAGTGAATCAATTGAACGTTTATTTTATAAAAATCTTGAATAGGGATTGATTACGAGGTTATTAACCAATTTACAAATACTAGTAATTGGCTGCCTGTCATCGCATTGTCAGTCAATATAAAAATCATACCAATTTCCTGTGATTTTATAAATGTGGATTAATCCACTAGTGTTGAAAATTATTTCCAACTAATCTAAATACTATGGTGCACCTTTGCATTTACACCTCTATAAATAATTAAATAAAAAGGCTATGATAAGAGTGATAAAATTTGAGAAAGATAATTGCGCGCCATGTAATATGGTTTCAGAATTTTTGGATAATAAGGGTGTAGATTATGAAAAAATCAATCCTTTTGAAAATCCGGAGGCAGCTATGCAATTTAGGATAAGAACGGTGCCTACCGTAATTGTGACAAAAGGAAATGAAGAGGTGAAACGAGTAATTGGGTTCAAACCCGAAGAACTTTTAATGATTAGCGGTTTGCAGAATGCCTAAACACCTGGCTAGTCATGCAAGATTGGATTTATTATGATAGTAAAACAGGTAATGTCGCCCGATTTGCACATAAGTTGGAAGCCATAACAGGATGGCAGATTCGGCGTATTAGCGAAGAGTTATCTATTGCCAATCCAGGGCATCTAATCACTTTCACCACGGGAAGAGGAGAAATTCCATCAAGCACTGATAAGTTTATGCAGCATAACCATGAACTTATCAAAACAGTATCCGCAAGCGGAAACAGAAATTGGGGTCAGAATTTTGGTAAAGCTGCGGATACCATCGCGGACATTTATCAGCTCCCTCTACTATTTAAGTTTGAACTATCGGGCAGTATGAGCGATGTTCGGCAATTTATTAACAAGATAAATGAATACCATGAATACCACAGTAACGAAAAATCCTTCTATTGCAAAGAAGTGGATATTACTCAATAACGAGATTATGACCAAAGATGAGGATGAATTCCGTCTTCATAAAGATAAAGAAGCAGTT
>DATMSZ010000449.1:0-24974 GCA_035565175.1 Pseudosphingobacterium sp. | reverse complement strand
CTTGTCTGCGCCGATTTACTTAGAGAGAAAAATATCTACTAAATTTGTAGACTTTTTTAAAAATATTTTATATTTGCTCATCTTTCATCATTAGCGCTAGTGATAAGATCAGAAATTTGATTAATTAATAAATGAAGACACGATGAATATTTCAATCAACCAAACTTCCTCGGAATGTATAAGGAATAAATTTATACACTTATTTCAGCGAATGTGTAGCTGAAAAATCTTTGCTTTTTTGTTCGATACCATTCCTCTGTGTTCGAGGATAATCGAATATCCTATTATCAAATTCGCTTCCATAAAGTAAAAAGTACTACAGGTTGCTATAGTATAGGTAGGTGTTTGAAATATATATCACAATGTGTTTTGAACTACTAGATATACATTTCACTCCGGAGTTAGGGCCGGTTGGCTTGTATATGGTTAATGTTTTCGGATATATAAAAATGAATTGGTTTAATCTTAATTGAATATTATAATGAATGGAAAATTAATTTGGATAGCTGTATTAACAGCGGGGATCTGCGTACAAGGACAGGCGCAGACTGTAGCACCCCTTCAAATCTCTGGAAATATCAAAGGGCAAGAAATTAACAAGGTTTATTTAGAACGGTATGACAACAAGGTTTTTCGGACAATCGATTCGGCATTTGTCCGTCAAGGTGCCTTTAAGTTTTCTACGGCTGTTCCCTTACCCGAGCTTTATGGGATTCGTCTGGAAGGTGATGAGTATCCATTGCAGGTTTTTCTGGAAAATAAACCCATTGTAATAACAGTTGACGCCGAGGAAGGGCGTTCTGATTATCAGGTTAAGGGTTCGAAGGCTCAAGAACGTTTTGATAGCTTTCGTAAGCGTCAAAGGGACCTTACGGCGAAGGAATTTATAAAAGAGGATCCGGCATCTATTGTTTCTGCTTATGTGTTGTTTCGCAATTACTCGTATAGTTTATCGCCCGAGGAAATAAAATCGCATCTGGCCCTGTTGGCTCCGTCATTAAGTACTTCGCAATACGTACGTATTTTGGAAAACCTGGCCGAGAAACAAACAGCGGTACTGCCAGGAAATAAAGCCATCGACTTTGTGTCGACAACTCCTGATGGTAAGACTGTAAAGTTTTCAGATCATCTCGGAAAGGGTTATGTATTGCTAGATTTTTGGGCAGCTTGGTGCGGTCCCTGCCGAAGGGAAAATCCAAACATTGTAGCGGCGTATCAGAAGTACAAAGATAAGGGGTTCTCCATCTTCGGTGTATCGTTGGACAAGAAGAAGGAGAGTTGGTTGAAAGCGATCAAAGATGATGGACTTGAATGGGCGCAGGTTTCTGATCTGGCGTTCTGGGATACAGAGGCTGCGGCGCTTTATGGTGTGCGGTTTATTCCCAGCAATTTATTGATTGATCCAAACGGAGTTATTGTTGCACGTAATATCAAAGGCGAAGAGTTAAATGCAGCCTTGAAAGCGATTTACGAAAAGTAAGTAGTCTTATCGACGCTCTGTGGGGGGGTGATTCAGTCCGTTACGGACAAAGGCAAGGGGAAGCGTTACCTTCTCCCTTGCTCTGCAAATATACAAGTAATCAATTGGCGTTGGCACTTGTAAATATTCACGGTTAAATAATTGAAATTATGAAAAAATTTGGAATACGGAAGTGTTCTGTCTACCTATTGTTCTTTTTTTGGGTAGGATCAACCTTTGCCCAGGTAAAACCACAGCCCATCGTTAATGCATCACTGATAGGTCAGGTAATTGATGCGGTTACCAAAGAGCCCATCGAGGGAGTTACGATACAACTGGAAGCGGTTACACACAGTGTGAAGACCGATCAAAATGGCGGTTTTCAATTTATAACAGGCCAAAAATTACCTTTTACGCTCAATCTATCGCACGTTAGTTACGAACAAAAAAAGCTGGTTGCTACAAGTAGCCCGATAACCATTGAACTGGAACCATTGGACAAGTTGTTGGATGAAGTGGTGGTGACAGGCGTTTCGCAAGGTGTGAGCCGGAAAAAGTTATCTTTTGCTTTGACAAAAGTAGATAGTGGATTGATTAACACGGTGCCGGCATTAGATGCCTCAACCTCACTGCGCGGGAAGGTTGCTGGCTTACGTATCGACCAATCCGGGGGAAATGCCGGCGCGTCTGTGTATTTAAGGGGCGCAAAGTCGGTCAGCGGTGATGTTGCGCCGCTGATTGTTGTTGACGGCTTTGTGACCGGCCTGAGCCTGGCCGATCTGAATCCGAATGATATTGAATCTATTGAGGTGGTGAAGGGTGCTGCAGCGTCTGCACTTTATGGAACAAGAGGTGAGGGTGGAATCATTCAGGTGCTGACCAAAAATGGTCGGGATAAAAGTAGACTGAACATCCGGCTGGATAATGAAGTAGGATTCTCCGATATTTTGCTATTACCTCCCACAACAAACCAACATCATTTTAAGGTCAATCCGGATGGTTCTTTTCTGTTGGTGGGTGGTGCCCGGGTGATAGACTACCGGGATAATGGATACTCCGTAAACCTGCACCCTTACAAAGATTTTTATGATAATACGGAAAACTTATTGGGCAAAACCACCTACTTCACAAACTCGGCATCGCTGGCAACAAGTGGTGAAAAATATAATCTGTATGTGTCGGCACAAAATCAACATCGCGGGGGTGTATCTTCTGTCGTGGGCGCCGATAAACGGCAAAATCTGTTGCTAAATATGGGTTATCGTCCTTCTTCAAAAATTAGTACCGAATTAACTGCACAATATGGCTATTTCGATACGCCTTCAGAGGCAGTGTCTACTCGTTCAGAAGGACTGCTTTATTCTACGCTGCTGGTGGAGCCGCATATCAACCTATCAGAGAAAGATGATGAAGGGAAATATGTGTATCTCCCGAAGGGGAGTGAACTGTCTGGACAACAGTGGACAAATCCTTTCTATCGGCTTAGCAATCAGGAATATAAATATATTACAGAAAACTTGTTGTTGGGTGCTAAGTTAAAGTATTCCATTGACGAATATTTCAGCGCAGAGGGCGCTGTGTCTTTGCAAACAAAGCAGTATAATACGGAAGAGTATTATCCAATAGGATACCAAACGATTACGCCGAATGTGGAGTTGAATAATGGTAACTATGCGCTGTCCACCTTACGTGGTCGGACGCAAAATGGGCAGGTACAACTCAATTATAATAGAAACATTGGACGAATAGATTGGGGGCTCACGGCAAAATACGTATATGAGGCTGCTTCCGAAACGGGATTTGATGGCTCCGGACGGAACTTAACAGCACCGGTTAAGAATTTAGCGGTAACAGAACCGAGTACTCGGGTACTCGGTTCTTCCTGGCAGAAAACGGTGAACCACGGCTATTTCCTGAACGCAAAATTTGGATGGGCAGACAAATTTTTTGTTGATGCACTCGGTAGGCTCGACCAAAGTTCACGATTCGGAAGGGATGTGGGAACGGCTTTCTTTCCACGTATTTCGGCAGCTTATCGGCTAACGGAGGATCTGTCATTGCGTCCTTTTACGGAGCTGAAACTGCGAATAGCATACGGTAAGGCAGGAAGCCTTCCGCCATTCGGCGCAAAGGATAGCAGGGTAACCATTTCAAATGGGGGAGGGGTTTCTTATACACAGAACGATAATACCGATCTGAAACGCGCCATTACCGAAGAAACAGAGATCGGATTTGATGGTATTTTATGGAATAGGTTGAATGTACAGTTCAATTACGCTTTTTCGAATAGTATCAATGATTTTATTTCGGTTCCTGCTTTTGCTCCGATCTCGGGATCGGCCAATATCTATGATAATCTAGGCGCCGTTAAATCCAATTCCATAGAGTTGGAACTGAATGGAAAGGTGGTGGATAAACCAAAATTCAGCTGGACGCCGGGACTAACCTTTAGCCGTGTAAGGAGCAAAATTACTTCTTTGGGTGATGTGCCGGAATTTACACAGAACGGATATAGGAAAGCGGTAGGGGCAAGCACTACGGCAATCTATGGCTACAGCATCCACTCAGACCTTGGCCAGTTGGAAACGAATAGTGAAGGCTTTGTAACCAACGCAGGTGATGGAACAAAAAGAATAGATGATTATATGGTTAACGAGTTTGGAGTTGTGGTGGAAAAAGCTGCTTACGGTACGGCTAACGAATCACCGGTTTTTTACGTGAATGGAGCCACAGGGAATGCCAAAATTATAGGGGAAGCTAATCCTGACTTTATTGTTGGCTTCAGTAATGTGCTTTCTTACGGACCGTTTTCCTTGTACGCAGTCTTCGATTGGCAACAGGGTGGAGAAAAATTTAATGAAACGGCACAATACTTAACCTATGTTTACCGGTCGCGATTCTCAGAGCTGTCAGCGCAAGCGGGAAAGCCCCTGAATTTCACTACGCAGGTGTTCAATGCTTCGCAGGTAACCGATTATTGGATTGAAAGCACCACCTATGTGGCCTTGCGAGAACTATCCCTATCCTACAAGATCCCGACAAAGCGACTGGGGCTCTCTAAAATCCTACAAAATGCAAGCTTCTCACTGGTAGGGCGCAACTTATTTATTTGGACAGATTATGAAGGGGTAAATGTAGACGGTATCGGTCAAGATGGATTTAACTATCCCTCATATCGGGTTGTTTCCGGAAAATTAACCCTGAACTTTTAAAGATTTATTGATGATACCTGCATAAATGGCCGTCAACAAGAGAGCCATAAATATATATGCAAGCTTCATTGCTACTAAAACAATTATGCTAATGAAAAAGATATTTTACTATGTGAGTCTTGCTTTCATGCTGACTGCCTGTGAATCGATAGATTTTGACGACCCATCGACGCTGACCAACGGAGAAGCCATACAAAAAATAAAGAGCCTTGGTTATGTACTCACTACCAGTAGTGTGCAAACGGTATTTGAAACGTCCACCAGTAATGCGGGCGGATCGCATTTCAGTATATGGGCCGATCAATCTACCAATACTAACGGAAGTCAATCCTGGTGGGATTTTGCCAATGAGCCGAGGCTTAGACTGAATAATAATGCGGCCTACCGCGGTAATGCAGCCGTAAGGGAAATCTATTCTAATTTCTACCAAGCCAATTTGGATGCCACGAAAGTAATTGATTTAATAGAAAACCAACAGGTAACCATTTACGATGATGCCGGAGCAGATCGGACGGCAGATTGCTTGGTAGGCGCGTATTATGCCAAAGGGGTTTCGCAGGGGTATCTTGGGGTGATCTTTGATAGGGGGCTAATTGTCGATGCGGTTTCACTTACTACAAAGGAATTCCCTCATTCTTACAAAGAGTTGATTGATAATGGAATAGGACACTTAGATAAGACTTTGCAGTTAATAACGCAGACGCCGAATCTGAAATTTGATTTTCTTACGGGTGTTACCATTTCGCGGGATGATCTCATATTGTTGGTTAATTCGATGGCTGCACGCATCTTATCTTCTGTCGCCAGAGATCAGCCGGAGGCAGAATCTTTGGGCAAGGAGCACTGGGATAGGGTTTTAAATTACGCTGATAGAGGCTTTTTGAAAGATTTTACCATCACCACTACTGTTGGAGGATATTATAATGCGTTGGTAGATGTTTTGGAACGTCCTTATGGGACAGCATCTTACGTGCCCGTGGATATAAAGGTTCCTTTTTTGGCAGACAAAAACCAAAACACACCTAACTATTATCCCGTCAATAATAGTATTATCCTCCCACCAATTGAAAGTAACGACAAACGATTTTATCAATATTTCACCTATACGGCCAATTTTGGTATTCTTTTAGAGGCGCGGGGCCGGGGTCTATTTAGCAACTATATGCGATCGCGATGGATGTATCCTAAGCTATCCACACTCAACGTGGCTGGAGCGGTAAATCCTTATTTTCTTAGCGAAGAAGTGCGCTTACTACGTTCGGAGGCAAAGTTCTGGCTAAAGGATTATGTTGGTGCTGCTGAGGAGCTCAATGCGGTGGATGCGGCCAGAAAGACGAAAGGACTTCTACCGGACATTGGCACGCAACCAGACCAGCTTAGAGCGGCGCTGCATTATGAATATGCCATTGAGATCGATGGAGCTGGCGGTACGTTTGTACCGTTTACCTTTATGCGTAGACATGATCTGTTGCAAGGAGGAACACCTACACAGTTCCCCATTCCCCAAGTGCAGCTGGAATTGGTTGGCCTTGAGACGTATACCTTTGGTGGTAAGGATTATGCTGGTGAAACGGGTATATATGGTGAACGGGCTACAGCGAGCGATCATGGCTGGAAGCTTTCCCAGTAATTGTTCAGCCTTCAATAGCTCCGAAGCACAGCATCTACAACATAAAGGCCTTTTCTGCTTGGAGTCCTTTCTAAAATGCTCATGTGCCGTGATACCATAGTTGGATATCACGGCAATGCTAATACCAAGTAATGATGTAATTATCTAAATTCTTTGTTAATAAGGCACATTGCTTCTTGTCAATCTCAAAACCACCTGCAGTTAACCACTAAAGGGATGCCATATACTTTCCGAAAGGTTTAGTCCGATTTAAAAGATAAGAACCGAACGAAAAATGTTATTTAAATAGGTATAATGCACCGAGGAGAAACGATGGACACCGGAGTACACTACCATATTAAAAACGATTTAGCGAGATAGAATAGCTATAATTTTGACTTTCTCGTTTTTATACCTACATTGGCCCTTACTAGCACCGCTTACCAATATGCCTAACTTTAACCATTGTGAGGAAGATGTTTCCTTGTTGATGCAATTAAGTCAAGCAAATCGCTTTGCTTTTAATGCCTTATATAAGAAATATTGGTCTTTTGTTTTTGATAATGCTTACAAGCGTTTACAAGACGTGAACCTAGCGGAGGACGTAACCCAGGAGGTGTTTACGCAACTTTGGTATAATGCAGAAAAGTTACAGATAAAGAACTTACCCAGTTATTTGTTTATTGCCACCAGGAATCGGGTTATTCGTCTGCTCGAAAGGGAAAAAAGGTATAGTCTGACGCCTGAATTATTAGATCATCTGATGGGAATGGCTGAAAGCGCCGATGCCCGACTTTTATACGTAGAGCTCACATTGGCCTACGAGGCCCTGGTTGCAAAATTTTCAAACCAACAGCAACTTATCTTCCGCCTCAAGTATATGGAAAACCTTAGCTCATCGGAAATAGCGGAAAGGCTTCAGTTATCGCCAAAAACAGTCAGAAACCAATTGGGGAAGATCAACCAGAAACTGAGAGAAAGTCTGGTGGTGGTTCAACTGCTCTTGTTATCTTTTCTGGAGCTATTTTTTTCTTTTTGATTTTCAGTTAGTTATGTTTTATTGTCTAAAAATGTGCTTCATAACAAGGGCGCTTTAGCAACTCATGTATCTTATATTATATAAACCGATGATAAATGCAGCTTAACCGGGAAGAGTACGAAAGGATTTTTAGAAAATATCTGGAGGGCAAAGCCAACCCAGAGGAAGTACTCTTTGTTGAAAAGTATTATGACGCTTATGAATTAAGTTCTTCTTATGTTGAAGGCCTGCAATCAAGCGAACAGGAGGCGCTTGAACGTAAAATAAAAGAGAGAATAGATGGACGCCTTTTTGGTGAAATGACCTTGCCTAAAAAGCCAAAACGTTTTTTTTGGCTTAAACAGGCATCAATCATTGTTTTTCTATTGGGTGTTGGGTTCGCAACGTATAAAATAGGGATGACTCCTTCATCTTTACAGCAATCGAAGGAAATAGCTAAGATAAAGAAAGATGGTGAACCCCAGGAAGTCACCCTTAAATTAGCCAATGGTGAAACGATTCATTTGACGGAGAAGTCATCCGAAAAAAAGATACATGAAGAGAATGGGGCGATCATTGTTCGGTCTAACAGCGAATTGGTTTATAGCGAGATGAATGTCCTAAAGGAAGAGGATCTTCTATATAATGAATTGACAGTTCCGAAAGGAAAGCAGTTTAAACTGGTATTGTCTGATGGCACCCAGGTTTGGTTAAATGCTGCGTCGATCTTAAAATATCCGCTTAAATTTTCGTCCAGTAATCGACATGTATTTTTAAATGGGGAGGCCTTTTTCGAAGTTAAGGGCGACAAGGATCGCCCTTTCACTGTTCACAGTAGAGAAAATATGGTGAAGGTGCTAGGCACGAAATTCAATGTGTCGGCCTACGATGACGAGTCTGTTGTTAAAACCACCTTGCAGGAAGGGAGTGTAATAGTGTCTAATAAAGGACACCTACTACAGCTTGCTCCCGGTGAGCAGGTTGTTAATGATGTTTCGCGCGGATTGTTAACCCGGAAAAAGGTCGACTTGGAAATGGAGCTAGGCTGGAGAATCGGTTACTTTATATTTGATGAACCGGTAGCAGAGGTATTGCGAAAATTGGCTCGATGGTATGATCTAGATGTTCAAATGGATCGTGGAATTGCTCACAAGAGAGTGGCCGGGCGCTTTTCAAGAGATCGGGATGTTAAGCAGGTTATAGCCTCTTTAGCACAAATAAGTGGATTTCAATATACAATAGTGGGACATCGTGTACAAATCATGTCAAAAAAATAAGTGCTAACCAACTAATATAAATACTATGAGATAAAGATTACTAAAAAAGAGAACCGGAAGTGCGCTAACACTTCCGGTTTACGATCTAAAGTAGCTTTAAGATCGCCAAGACCATTAAAACTAATTATGTGATTACCAGTTTTAAATCTTTGTAAACAAATGTATAGAAAATACAGGATACTTTCTTATGGCCTGAACTTTCGTGCTTTATCTAATAAAATAGTGCTCGTTATGAAATTAACGCTATTTGTTCTATTTTTTAGTGTACTACAGGTAAGTGCCCGGCACGCCTATGCACAGCGGATAACGGTTAATTTGAAAGGAGTAGGATTGACGGACGTATTTAAGTCGATCATGAAACAAACAGGCTATGATTTTCTTTATTCACCCAGTGATTTCGAAGAATATCAACAAGTCAATTTAAACGTCAGGGATAAACCTTTTACGGACGTGCTTGACATGGCACTTCAAGGTAAACCATTTACTTATACCATTAAAAACAATATCGTATTGATTGAAAAAAGGAAGCTGGCATTGAGCATGCAACAATTAGCTATTCGAGGCACTGTTGTAGATGAACAAGGTTTAGTTATCCCCTCCGTTTCGGTGCGCTTGAAAGGTGGAACAGTTGCCACAAAAACAGATAACAAGGGCCATTTCAGTATCAATGTGCCCAACCCAGAAGCAATACTGCAATTCACGGCAGTTGGGTATATTACCGAAGAATTGCCAGTATCGTCTCAAGAAAGCTGGCGCATTGTGATGAAGGAAAATATAGCTGACCTTGACGAGGTTGTGGTGGTAGGCTATGGTACTACAACTCGTAGAAATATTATCACTTCGGTAGATCAGGTTAGTGCCTCACAATTGGAAAACAGACCGGTGGCTAATGTAACGCAAGCATTACAAGGTGCAGCCCCTAGTTTGAGCATTCAACAGCGTAGTATGAATCCGAACGACAATACGATGAATATCAATATTCGTGGTATATCCACCATGAATAGTAATGCACCCTTAATTGTGATCGACGGGTTGGTCTCTGAAAACGGAAATTTGAATAAACTTAATCCGGCAGATATTGAAAGTGTATCAATCCTGAAGGACGCTGGATCTGCTGCGATTTATGGTTCGCGCTCGGCTAACGGCGTCATCTTAGTTACGACAAAAAGGGGGAGCAAGAACCAAGCACCTACTATACAACTCAGCGGACAGTTGGGGATGCAAGATCCGAAGGTGCTCTTTAGACCGGTGCAAGGCTGGCAGAATGCAACGATGAGAAACCTCGCGCTGACCAATGTAAATGCCTCTCCTCAGTTCACGCCTGAACAGATTCGGGATTTATCGGATCATCAAAGCGAAGAATCTTGGTATTACGATCAGATTTTACAAAACGGATTACAGCAGAGTTATAATGTTAAGGTATCAGGCGGAAGTGAAAATACAACCTACTTATTCTCCGGTGGTTATTTTGATCAGGCGAGCAATTTTGTAGGGGATGGTTTTGGCATTACGCGCTTTAATCTGCGTTCCAATATTACTACGGAATATAAACGGTTCAAATTTACTTCCATCTTATCTTACGCTAGGAATAATTCGAAAGCAACCACAGCCGCTAATGCTATTATTAACTCCTCGCGTATCCCGCCCTATTATTATTATAAAATGCAGGACGAAAGCGGTAAATATTTGATCAATGATGCCTTGACGGATCAGAATCCTTTGGCCGAACTTCAGAATGGAGGCTATCAGAATTCGGATAACGATTATATCAACATTAATTTGGGCTTGGATTATAAAATTTTAGACGGCTTAAAATTACGAGGTGTTTTTGGGGCCGATATCCGCTCGGATCATCGTTTCATTAGAAGAATACAGGTGCCTCTTTATGCCAATGCTGAGGCAGAACAACCATTAGTATATGTCAATTCCACCCGAAATACAGAAGATTTCAATGAAAAGGCCTATCTCTTGAATTACCAACTATTATTGGATTACAATAAAAGTTTTGGTAAACACTCGGTGAACGGCTTGTTTGGTGCAACCAACGAGTCTTCTACTAGCAGGAGAAACGAAATTCGCTATCTCTTCACCGATCCTATCTTAGGTACACCGGTTACGGGGACAGAAATTTCAACCGATAGCTACAGCTCTCCCTCATCAACAACCGAAACCAGCATCAATTCGCTATTAGGACGAGCGGGCTATAGCTATGCCGATAAGTATTTCGCGGAGTTCAATTTCCGTTATGATGGTTCTTCCAGGTTTGCGAAGCAGAATCGATGGGGATTTTTTCCATCGGGTTCACTAGCGTGGCGTATGTCTGAAGAAAGTTTTATGACTAGCTGGAAGGAGCATCTAGGCGATTTGAAGTTACGTGGTTCTTATGGCGTGCTGGGAAATCAAGATATACCGGCTTATCAATACCTTACCGTTTATGCACCGGCCAATAACAGTTATGGTTTTAATAATACGAGCGTTTCCGGTGCAGGCTTTACCTATGGTAACCAGGATTTAAAGTGGGAAACAACGCATACGCTTAACCTTGGTGTAGATGCTACTTTTCTCGATAATGCGCTGACGGCCTCTTTCGATTATTTTTATAAGCGAACCAAGGACATTCTGATTACACCTGAAATTCCTACGGTGTTTGGTACAACGTTGAGTAAAACCAATGCCGGTGAAATGGAAAATCAAGGCTGGGAATTAAACCTGAATTACCATCTTACAACTGGCGCCTTTTATCACACCTTTGGTGGAAATGTAGGAGATTCGAGAAATAAGGTAACTAAGTTCGTGGGTGACGAGCAGATCTCTACTGCCGACAGGATGAGCAAGATTATTCGTGTTGGCCTTCCTTTCAACGCTTATTATGGTTACAAGACAGCCGGTTATTTTCAAAGCATGGAAGAGATAGAAACAGCTGCTTTACCGGTGGGTATTAGCGCAACGGATTTGCGGCCAGGTGATATTCGCTATGTAGACCGGAACGAAGACGGCGTTATTGATTCGAAAGACCGTTTTGTGCTCGGAAATGCCTTTCCGCGCTATACTTTTGGTTTTACCTATGAATTAAGATTTAAAGGGTTCGATTTCAGTATGTTCTGGCAAGGCTCTGGTAAGCGCGATATGTTGGTTCGTGGCGAACTGGTAGAGCCTTTTCACGAAAACTATTCTTATGTTATTTATCAGCATCAACTCGACTTCTGGACACCCACTAATACCGACGCAACCTGGCCACGGCTAACAGCGGCCGGAGCTACTTCTACACAGAACAACTACCAGATGGGGTCGGATTTGTTCCAGTTTAGTGGAAGTTATATTCGGTTGAAAAACATTCAAATAGGATATACTTTTCCGGTAGGCTTAACACAGAAATTGGGCTTAAAAAATCTTCGCGCTTATGTAAATGCACAGAATTTACTGACGTTTTCCAAAAATTCATGGATCGATCCCGAATCGTCTGAATTTGATTCAAACATGTCAGGAAGTGCTAACAGCGCCAGGAATTACCCGACTTTACGGTATTACGGATTTGGTTTTGATGTTTCATTCTAATTTAATGTAGCCTATAATGAAAAGGAAAAAATTTATAATGCTGATAACGGCTGTTGTTGGCTTGTTGGCTTGGAGTAGCTGCAATAAAATGGATCCGGTTCCCACGAATAATTATACGGATGCCACTTTTTGGCAAAGCGTTGAAAATGTGGAGCAGGTAGTAAATATGGCCTATAATCAAATGTACTCGGCCGATAAAATGTGGAATGATGAAGCCCTGAGTGATAATATATTCGAAGGACGCTCAAACACGTCCCAACGTGCTATTCGCAATGGTACGGCTGATCCTTCTTTAGCTTTATTTGATAGTGAGTGGAAGTGGGGGTATGAAGGAATTAAAACTTGCCATATCTTTCTTGCTAACATTGATCGTGTTCCGAATATGGATGCAGAACTAAAAGCAAGACGTATTGCTGAAATCCGCTTTATACGGGCATTCATCTATTTTCGTTTGGTTAACTTTTACGGAGCCGTGCCTTTCTTCACCGCAGATATCAGCTTGGATGAATCAAACTCCGTTGGCCGAACCGCTAAAGAAACTATTCTTGGTTTTATTCACCAAGAGCTGGATGAAATAATGGATGCACTTCCTAACAAAAACGGGTTGTCGGAGAGTGACAATGGGCGCATTACAAAAGGGGCTGCTTGCGCGTTCCAGGCGAGAGCATATTTATATGAGAGTAATTGGCAAAAAGTGGTCGAATATTGTGAACGGTTGATGACCGACCCTGCGACTTATGGGAATTACCAATTGTTCTCTAATTATGCGGAGCTATTTACAGCTGCAAATGAGTATAATGAAGAAGTTATACTCGATTATGCCCAAATCCCAATATTAAAAACATGGAACAAATTTTATGACGCTGCTCCGCTCTCTGGGGGTGCCCGATTAAATGCTTATGCACCATTACAGGGGCTTGTGGATAGTTATATGACAGCAAGTGGCACATCCATTACGGAAGATCCATCTTACAATGAGGATAATCCTTATATCGATCGTGATCCGCGCATGGCAGCCACAATTGTGTTCCATGGCGGCAAATGGCGACAGTTTAATGGAACGGAATCAACTATTTATATCAAACCTGGCAGCGGTAGCAATTCCACGGAGCGTATAGATGAGTATGTGAGTCCTAGCGCCAATTCCACCTCCACCGGCTATTACATAAAGAAGTATTATGATATAACAGCTACTCAGACTTTCGATGCAGGCTTAAATATCATTATGTTCCGATATGCGGATATTCTGCTCATGTATGCCGAAGCTAAATTCGAGTTAGGTCAGTTTGATGCGACCCTTTGGAACGAAACAATAGGAGCTATACGCCGAAGAGCTGGTTTTACATCTGCCAACGCACTTGAGTACCCAAGTGCCCTGTCTAATACGGCTATGCAAAGCTTGATCCGTAACGAACGCCGAAGTGAATTGGCATTGGAAGGGCTCCGTTACTACGATATTGTACGGTGGAAAGCAGGTGCAGAATATTTAGACGGCTATGTGTATGGTGCAAAGTTTTTGAATAATAACACTGAATATATCCGATTGGATAATCGTCGGTTTAATGAGGATCGGGATTATTTATGGTCGGTTCCTAGGGCACAGTTGGATTTAAATGGCAATTTGGCACCTAATAACCCCGGATATGCAAACTAGTCAGGCGGAAATCATCCGCATCACGGATAGAAAAAATAATAATATGAACCGTCCATGTTTAAAATTTCATTTTTATTACACAGGGAAATGTAAATTTTGAATATGGTAAGCTCCATCTGACCGATGGATAAAAAAAACGCTTTGCGGTTCATGAGTACATTAAAAATAAAACACAAACGAATAATTATTTACAGATGAAAATGATATTTAAATATATAGGAGGTCTATGTTTAATGCTTATTAGCTTACATGCTTGTAAGACGGATGATATGCAATATGTAGATGCACAGATTGCACCTGTAAGAACACTCTATGAACCTGCGAACGAAAAAGCCGTGAAATTGCTTAACTCGGCATCTGCTTCGCTTTATTTTGAATGGGAGGCCGTTAGCGTAGAAGACGGTGGAGCCGCACTCTATGAGGTAGTTTTTGATAAAGCGGGAGGAGACTTTTCTAAACCGATCTATCGAGTGGTTTCTGATAACAATGGTTTTGCCCATGCGGCCACGATAACCCATAAAGTGCTGAATAAAGTGGTAGCGCTGGTGGGCTTCGAGCCTGGCGCTACAGGTGATATCGTTTGGTCTGTCGTAGCATCTCGCGGTTTAAACAGTCAGTTAGCACAGGAAACGAGAACACTCACCATTACGAGTCTCAGTGGTTTCGCTGACGTGCCGGATGAAGTGTTTATTACTGGTGAAGCATCGGAAGGCGGAACGGACTTAGCTGAAGCGCTTCCGTTTAAGTTGGTGGCACCGGGCGAATTTGAGATTTATACGAAATTAGAAGGCGGCAAGACCTATTATTTTACTGATAGAACAAGCGGCACACCAAGGGTATTCTTTTCTCCTGATGGGGTTGCGTTAAAAGAATCTTCTAATAATGAGTCAATCACTGCTTCTACAACAGGGGTGTATAGAATATCGCTTGATTTTAACGTTTCTACCATCAGTTTTATGGAGGTGAAGAATATGGGGCTATGGTTCTCGCCAAGCAATCAGATACTCTGGAATTTGGATTATCAAGGAAAGGGAATCTGGACCGGTACGGGGATGATTAACTTTAAAGTAGAAAGCTGGGGCAAAGACCAACGCTATAAATTCCAAATGGAAACTACTGCTAATGGTAGCGATGCTACCATGCAGCTTGGAACATTGAATGGAACCGATAGTGCACCTACGGACTCATCCGATTCTTCTTATTATTACGTGCGGATCCTTCCCAACGTATCTCAGTGGGACGATAAATGGAAGTTTATGGACAAGTTTGATGGGAAGATGACAACCATTTCTGTCATTATGCAGGGAAACACTCCATATACGCACTCGGTAAGCTTAAATTAAATAAGTAACAATTCATCGCGGCTGTTATACGTTTGTCTGATAGCCGCGATATAAAGCAACAATAAGATGATGATGAAATTATGGCTGTTTTTTATCGTTGGTTTAATGGGGATTTCCTGCGATAAAATAGACGATAAATATACTTACGAAGAGGAGCCGGAAGTCGACTGGAATGCCGCTGCAAACAGTAGTACAGATGCATTGATACAACAATTTTGGAATACCACCGGCTATTTCAATTATGGTAGCAATGGCGCTAATAATGAATTTCAATATTGGCCTAATGCTCATGCCATGGATGTTTTGATCGATGCTTATCAACGTACGGGTAATGATACGTACGCTGCTTATTTTAATCAATGGTATGAGGGAGTGAAAACGGCGAACGGCGATACTTATTATAATAACTTCTATGATGATATGCAGTGGAATGCCTTAACCATGTTACGTTTATATGAGGTAACAAAGGAGGAGAAGTACCTTGAAACGGTAAAGACCCTTTGGGAGGATATTCTTACGGGATGGAATGAAGACTACGCAGCGGGTGGAATTGCTTGGCTCAAAGATCGTTTGTATAGTAAAAACGCTTGCTCAAACGGGCCTGCCAGTATATTAGCGGCACGCCTATATAGGCTTACGCAGGATGAGCAGTATAAAGATTGGGCATTAAAAATATACGATTGGCAGAAAAATACCTTGTATGATCGATCAACCGGTGCTGTGTTTGATAACATCAATGGGGAAACTAATGTACTGGACAGAACAACTTTGACTTATAATCAAGGTACTTTTTTGGGTACGGCAGTTGAATTGTATAAAATTACAGGTGACAGAACTTATTTGAATGATGCGCAAAAGACTGCTAATTATACTATTACAAAAAATATCGATCAAAGCAATAATATACTACGCAATGAAGGAGAAAATGATAATGCCTTGTTCAAAGGGATCTTTATGCGTTATTTCTTAATGCTGCTGCAGACTGAAGATCTGAATGAAGCATATCGAACTAAGTTTGATACATTTTTTAGACATAATGCTGTAACACTTTGGACCAAGGGTTGTTATGCACAAAGTTTGTTGTTTGGGCCGGCTTGGAATACCCCACCGCTGGGGGAAGCGCAATTGACTGCGCAAGCTAGTGCAGGAATGACTATTGAAGCGATGGCAGCCTATGTGAAATAAGCTTGTACACTATCTTTGTGTCATCATAATTTAGGTTTATAATTGCTTAGTTAAAAGTCTTCAATCTCCCCGGTTGAAGACTTTTTCGATAAAAAATGTTTGTGTTGCATTGTTAATAAGGCACATTGCTTCTTGTCAATCTCAAAACCACCTGTTGGAGTTTGGGTAAAAAAATCAGGATAATGATTAAAACAATTATCCCGGCGAGCATTAGATCGTAATAATCCCTAGTTGCACGGGCAAGTATCTGTTCTTTGACGAGGTTATTGAAATAGGCGTTGGAAGCGCCTTTTGATGTATAGATATCACTTCCGGCATTTTGATATGTATTTTGGATGTTTTGCAGCGCAAGGGGTACTTGCGGATTAATTTCGGTAAGGGCTTCCCTAACTTTTTCCCTCACCGTAGATCTTGTAAATAGCTGGAGTTCATTATTGATGGCCATACTGCTGCAAAAGCCTATAAATCGTGCGAAAATACCAACTAAGGATGCATTGAAAGCAATTTTTGGCGGTGCTGCTGATGTGGTAAAGGAAACGATGGGCACAAATAAAACCCCTGTAGCAATACCATAAATAAACATCGGCAATATAAAATCGAAGGTTTGTCCGGTAACGGAAATAAATAGCAGCATGTAGCTATAATACAGGCCCATTATTACAAAACCTGCGATGATTATCCGAATGAGGTTAATTCCAGTTAAAATAAAGCGTGCCGTGACAAACATACTGAGCACGGTGCCGAGCATAACAGCCGTCCATATCGGTATGACATGGAGCGGATCAGTTCCCAAAATAGTTTCCAGGTAACCATAGGTAAGTCCTGTGCTTCCTTTAAAGATGTAAAAGGCAAAAAGTAGTAGTAATCCTACCACAAAATTTCGGGCTTTGAAAATCCTTAAATCAATTAAGGGACGTTTAAGCCTCATTTCCCTCAACACAAACAGCATGATGAGCACGATGGCTACTATTGTCAAACCAACAATCAAGGGACTGTTGAACCAATCGAGCTGCCTGCCATAAATCAGGATATATCCGAGTACCAGCGTAAAAACCGTATAAAAAAGATAACCTATCCAGTCCACTTGATAAAGCGGAATCTTTTTATGGAATCTTGCTTTTGAATTCATGGTGACCAATACCGTAAATGCCAGCATAACCAGCAGCATATTTAAGCCATAAAACAACCAGTTGAAATCAAAAAAATGAAGTACCGCACTGCAAAAGATTGAATAAAAAGGAACGGAAATTTGGATGCCGGCATAAAGGATCGTATAAGCAATTACCCTTGCCCTCGTAGAATGCAATCGGGGAAATACCAGATTTAGTACAATGCCCGACAAAAGTGCGCAGGTGGTGCCCTGCACAAATTGGCAGATCAGAAACAAGGTCCAGTTTTTGGTGTGGAAACAGAGTAGTGAACAAATGCCATTAATGGCAAGCCCTGTTAAGAGGTATTGCCGTGAGGCGAAATATTTTACAATACGGAAGTCTAGTGCCAGAAAGGTAACGGTTGATCCATAGATGAGTACCATGGCGTATTGCACATCAGTGGGTTGCACACCATAAAATCCCATGACGGTTACCGGGCTGCTGTACAGCGCAAAGCTGAATAGGCAGGTCATGAGGATCGAAAATATCACCGATCTGGCCAGCCATTCGGATACCCAATGTTTAAACAAAGGAATTTTGTGTGCTTGCATCTTAATTTTTTATAACATAAACATTGGCATTCATCCCGGCAGAAAGTTTAGCTAATTTCTCCGGGGTATCGGTCAGTTTTATCCTGACGGGAATGCGTTGAATGATCTTAACGAAATTTCCGGTGGCGTTATCCGGAGGAAGCAGCGAATAGCGCGATCCTGTGGTGGGCGAAAGCGACTGGATGGCACCCGAAAATTGCGTTCCCGGAAAGGCATCAACCTCCACTTTTACTTGCTGTCCGATATGGAAGCTGCCGATTTGGGTTTCTTTAAAATTAGCGACTACCCATTTTTCTTCTGTCTCGTTGGTGAGGAAAGCCAGCGTTTGCCCCGGCTGTATCAGTTGTCCTTCCTGAATCGTTTTCTTACCGAGCTGCCCATCGAAAGGTGCTGTAATAATCGTGTACTTAATGTCGAGATCTTGTCTTTCGAGTAAGGCTTGTTTAAGGCTGATCTCTGCATCTACTGCTGCACGTTGCGCTTTGATATCATCAAGTTTTGCTTGTGAAACCCGCAAAGAAGCCTGTGCCTCTTGGTAATCGGATTGATGAATGAGCAATGAAGTCTGTATATTATCAAATTTTTGCTGTGTGGTAGATTGTGCTGCCAATAAATTTTTATAACGTTGAAATTCCTTTTGCTGATGATCCAATCTAGCTTTTGAACTGGTAACTTGTGCTTGAATGACTTCGATGCTTTTGAGCTGTGTTTCTTCATTAGCGCTGAGGATAGATAACTTCGCCCGGGCACTCATCAGTTCGGCCAATGCCGCTTTCTGTTTCAATGCGTATTCATCACGTTCAATCAGCACGAGCGTATCGCCTTTTTGCACCTGCTGGTTGTCGTGGAAATAAATTTTGTTGATATATCCACCTACTTTCGCATTGATCGGCGAGAGGTAAGCATCAACTTGTGCATCATTGGTTTGTTCATATTGATATCCTTTCCAGAAGTAAACAACGCACCAGATGATGATGCCACCTAACAATAGGATTCCTGACCATTTGGTTACGACCACGATGATTTTATCTGTTTTATTTTTATCCATAAATTTTTTATATTAAAGTATTCCTGTAATGGCTAACAGCCTGATATGGCTTAATTTTAAATCTACCTGTGCAGCAGTAAGGTTGAATTTTGCTTCCAGCAGCACATTTTCAGCATCCAGAAGGTCGGTTAACAGCGATTCTTGATTAAGGTAGCTATTGCTGATTACCCGCACCGTTTCGGTACTTTGGGCGATGTTCTCTTCTGCGGTCGCTACACTTTCGAGGGCCTGTTTTTGTTGTAGATAGGCCTCTTTTACCTTTATAGTGATTTCATCTTTTTTGATGTTGGCCTTTTCTTTTTGTTGATCATGGAGATTGCGTGCGTGCGCTATGGAATGTTTGCTTTTGTATAAATGATCGATAGCGAACTGCATCCGAACACCGGTCTGCCCATAACTCCAGAGATTATTGGAGTAAGGATAAAACGATACCTGTGGATACGTATAATTGTAATTAGAATATAAAGAAACCTTCGGCAACAAAGTGGATTTAGCCTGACGGACATTCAGTTCGCCGAGTTTGATATCGCTGCTGGCGATTTTAATTTCAGGCGATTGATCGAGTGCCACCGCAACATAATCTAAATAACTGGATTGTTTTATATCCGCTAGGTTGACGGTGTCTTTATAAGGAATTTTAAGCGGCTCCTCCTCATTTCTTCCCATCAATATATTTAAGCGTTGTTTTGCCAGCTCAATTTTTTTCTCAAGGTCCGAAAGGCTCAGCTCCAATTGTGATAATTTCACGGAGGTTCTCAGTAAATCACTTTTTAATACCAAACCATTTTCATGAAGATTATGGATGGTGGTAAGTTGTTTCTTTTCGGTTGCTATTTCAGCTGAAACAAAATCATGGAATTGCAGGTATTTGTACAAATCATAGTAAACGATGGCAATCGCATATTTGACGTTATCATGCTGCAGTTCAAATTCAATTTGCCTTCGGTGCTGTTCTTCTTCTTTCATTTTGATATTCCTTTTTTCCTTTCCACCACTGTAGAGATTGAAATCCAAACCATATCCAACACCATATCCATGGCCGGAAACAGGAACATCCTGAGGTTTAGAAAATAAACCGTGATCGTAAATGAGAAATTTCGAATTGAGTGAATAATTCCCTGAAATAGAAAGATTGGGCAAGCGTTTATCCCTGGCTTCCTGTGTGCTAATGCCACTTTCTTTAAGACCTAAATCGGCTAGTTGCAGCTGTCTGTTCTGTCTTGCTGCGATCGTCCATATCTCATCCAAGGTCAGTGTAGCAGCAGGCGTTTGGGCTTTCGATGCTTGCGAAATGGAAAAAATGACCGTCAAGAACGTTATTAAAAAGGAGTATCGTTTCATTCGTTTATTATTTTTAAATCTACCTGATGAGGTTCATCTGGATGCTTTTTGAATTTTACATTTCTTGAGATAGGCTATCCATCCATCAATTACCGGCGAGAGGTCGCCTAGCGAAAAAAACGGAAACATAAAGGGCAGTAACGGGTTCGTGTGTCTTACCTTAATGGTATTATCTGGAGGACTAACTTTGGCGATTGTTCGCTTACTTTTTAGTGTATGTTGCATAGTGTGTTTAATGATCTTAGTGCAAAATTATCTGAACAAAAGACCAAACGTTTTATATAATTGGCCTATAATTTGCTTATTTTGGCCATATGAAACTTCTTAAGGAGCTAATCAGAAAGGTGGATAAAAATCCTGATTCGATTTTGGTAATGCGCCAACAAACGGAACAGCGACTTCCCGCACATAAACATGATAAAGGACAGCTTTTGTTGGTATTTGGTGGGATTGCCTACCTCCAAACCAAGGAGAAAGATTTCTATATTCCATCCAATCATTATATATGGATCCCGAAGCATTATGCGCATAACCTGATGTTCAATACGAAAGATCTACAGATCATCAATATTTACTTTCCGGGTAAAGATGACATTGATTTTTACGATGAGCTGGGAATCTATCCCGTTAGTAAACTCTTATCAGAAATGCTTTCCTTCAGTGAAAAGTGGCAGGGAGATTTTTTGGAAGGCACTTGGGAGTTTGAATTTTTAAATACACTGAAGAATCTGCTCGCAAAGGAACATCTTAAAAAATTCTCCATTCAATTACCTATTACGGATGATCAGCGATTGAATGAGCTGACTAACTATTTACGTGCAAAAATAAATGAACCACTCATGTTGGAAGACATCGCTAAAAAATTTGGCTTTAGCGTAAGAAGTTTAACAAGGCTGTTTCAAAACCGCTTGCATATATCGTTTATTCAATATATCAAAATGCTAAGGATCATCCGTGCGATGGAGTTAATGAAAGATACCGACCTCAATGTTACCGAAATTGCGTACGCAGTAGGATACTCAAATATTTCAGCATTCAGTAATACGTTCTCCCAATTAACCAATATGCGACCTACTGAATTTAAAGTGATGTAGAATCTTCCTGAATTTTTTGTTTGGATTAATTCTAAATAACGTTACATTTGCGTGTAATCAACGTCTATTGCGCAAATGAAAAGTAAAGAGGCCCCGCCCTGATCAATATAAAAAAAGAAACCCGGCATTCGTCGCCAAACATCCTGCCGGGTGGTGTCAATCAACAACGTGTATTATTAATTAACCTTACAAAAATATGGAAAGGAATAGACCTTCTATAGAAAAACTATTACCAAATTTTTACCAGCCATTCTTCACAGCTTCGTCTAAAAACCGGTTTTATTTCACTTTACTTCTTTCTTTCATAGCTACCATGCCGCTGCGTGCGCAGCAAGGCTCCTCGGCTGCCGATGTAACGGTGGCGAGCGTACAGCAAGAGCGAGGTACCATCAACGGCCGCGTAGAAACGCGGGACGGAGCACCGGCAGAGGCAGTAACCATCAGTGTGTCGGGAGCTTATACCGTTAAGTCGGACGCTAGCGGACACTTTAAATTAACGGATGTACGTCCCGGTACGCATACCTTAACGGCTTCTTATGTAGGCCTGCAGGTACAGAAGAAAACAATAAACGTGTTAGCAGGGCAATCTGTGGAGGTACTGATCACCTTAGTGGAAGATGCCCAAGCCTTGCAAGAGGTAGTGGTGAGCGGTGAGGTGGGCGCCAAAATTGTGGATAAGGAAACCGACTATGTAGCGAGAATGCCCCTGAGCAATCTGGAAAATCCGCAGGTTTATAATGTAATCCCAAAGGAATTGATGAAAGAACAAGTGGCGGTAGATATTGGTGCTGTGATGCGCAACGTCCCGGGCGCGGTGCCTCAGGTATATGCATCAGGTGGATTTGGGATAACCACCCGTGGATTTAACTCTGGTGTTAATGCCCGCAATGGGATGGAAACTACCTCGGGCCGTTCTTCATTAGACATTGCCAATGTGGAACGGATTGAAGTATTGAAAGGGCCTTCGGGTACCTTGTTCGGCGCCGCCGTTTCTTCTTTCGGTGGGGTGGTTAACCTGGTAACCAAGAAGCCGCTGGAGCTGCCGCAAACGGAACTGTCTTATACTACGGGAAGTTTTAACCTGAATCGCTTATCGGTAGATTTTAACCGCCCACTGAATGCAGATAAGACCGTGCTGTTCCGCCTGAATACAGCTGTTAACAGGCAGAAGAGCTTCTTGAATTATGGTTTCAACAATACTTTTTTACTGGCACCGAGTCTTACTTATAAGATGAATGAACGCTTGACCTTCCAATTTGATGCGGAGTATTTCCATACCAATAATACGCGTATTGCTTATAATACGTTCCAAACAGCCTCCGGCATCAAGAGCTCATCGGCGATCCCCGTGGATTACCGTACCGCTCTTTTCAATGAGGATCTGGATGCCAAGACGAAGGCAAGCAAATTCTTTGCAGAAGCCAATTACAAATTATCCGACAGCTGGACGTCTAGTACCGTGTTTTCGTATGTAGGGGAAGATGTAGATTATAGTAACCAGTATTACCTTGCCTGGACTGGGCCTACACAGGTGGCACGATCGGTTTCGCGGTTTGGGCCTATCTATAACAACTATACCAACGTACAACAAAATTTTAACGGAAAGTTCCGCACGGGCTTTATTGGCCATAATTTATTGGTAGGGGCTAACTACCGGTATTACCGATCGCGTTTTATCTATGGAAGTACGGGTGTGCTAGACGTGATTGATGTCTCAAATCCTTTTACTGCTATTACCAAGCAGGCGGTAGATACCACGATAAAGGAATTACCATTTCCGGTGGCCGACCAAGAGGTGATCAGTGCTTATGCGAGCGACGTGGTGCAGTGGACCGATCGGCTGTCAACGATGCTGAGTTTGCGCATTGATCATTTTAACCGTAAATCGATGCCTACAGCAGAGGGCTATAAACAAACAGCACTGGCGCCAAAATTCGGCGTGGTATACCAGGTGTTAAAGAACAGGCTTTCGGTGTTTGGTAACTATATGAGTGGCTTTCAGAATGCACAACCGGCACTACAGCCCAATGGTACGCAGCTAGTGCTAGACCCGGTACAGGCCTTCCAATCGGAAGGTGGAGTAAAAATGGAGTTGATGAATAAAAAGGTCAGTCTAACAGCAAGTTATTATCATATCATTATTGATAATGCTACCCGTGTAGATACCGCTGGCTACACCCTACAGGATGGCAGGCAAGTGAGCAAGGGGCTTGAGTTTGAACTGATCGCTAACCCTGTTCGGGGCTTACACCTGGTAGCGGGTTATGTATATAATGACAACCGTATTGTCAAGGCAAGTGATGCGGCCATTGAAGGAAATAAAGCGGTGGGTGCTCCGGAAAACGTGGCTAATTTTTGGGCTTCTTATACCTTCCATGGCAAATTGAATGGCTTTGGCTTGGGTGCTGGCGTTAACTACGTGGATCAGATTTATTCTTTTCAAGACAATGTTTTTGTGGTGCCTTCTTACACCGTGTTGGATGCAAGCGTTTTTTACCAACAGCCGAAATGGCGTTTGGGATTCAAACTTAATAATATTGGCAACGAAAAATATTGGGATGCGTGGTCGGTACCGCAAGCACCACGGAACATGGCTGTGAATTTGACCTTACGCTTTTAGCACCGGTTCATAACATAAAAAAAATAAAAAATGGCAAAGGTAACTCCTGAATTATTTAAAGTCTTGAATGACGCCAAAGTAGAAGCTACATTGGCAAGACTATATAGGGAAGCTTTGAAGCAGGGATGGGGAATGGTTTTCCATTTCCTTCCCAAAGCATTTAAACTCTTGGGAAAGGGTATTGATTGGAAAACGGAGAATGAATCTTTTTATGATGATAAGTATATTCCGATAGTACCTGCGCAGGGGACATTTCTATATATGCAGGCGAGGGCTTTAAATGCTCAAAATATATTGGAGTTCGGTACATCCTACGGTATTTCAACTATTTACTTGGGAAAGGCGGCCAAGGACAATGGGGGCAAGGTCGTCTCCACAGAATATCTGCCGCATAAGGTGAAGGAGGCAAGAAAAAACATGGCCGATGCGGGCCTTTCGGACTACGTCAACATCCTGCAAGGCGATGCGCGTGAAACACTACAGACGCTAAGTACCGCCTGGGATTTTGTACTGCTGGATGGCTGGCCGGATATGGTGTTTGCAATTTTTAAGATCATAGCCCCTCATCTGAAGAAAGGTGCGGTGATTGCGGTGGATGATGTTGCCGGTTTCCAGCCATCCATGCAGGATTACCTGGATTATGTACGGAATCCGGATAATGGTTATTTATCGACAACCATACGCCCGAATAAAGCGATGGAGTTTACTGTCAAAGTTAAATAGGGTAGAAACTACAATAATCGTTTCGAAGAAGCGACGGAGGCTGCAAGTGAAGTGATAAACTTGAATGCTTATTCTCTTTACGATAATTATTATGAAGCCTTTCAGGAGGAAGGTGATTTTTCACCGGAAGACAT
>DATMSZ010000448.1:0-5233 GCA_035565175.1 Pseudosphingobacterium sp. | reverse complement strand
GTTAAGCCAAATTTGCAGTTGATTTTAAAAGAAGAGATGCAGACTATATTTCATGCTAATCAAGCTATCACCATTACCTGGAAACAGGCAATGCAGAGCTGGGCTTTTAGAAGCTGGTTAATAGCCGGCCATATTTTGCTTATAGCACTTTTATTGGTTCTACCCCATTTTTTTGACCACATAGAACTTAGGGATGGGACAGTATTATATGATCCCCTATTGAATTTGTTACCGGCCAAAGATTTATCTTTACCATTATTCATTTGCATTTGGGGTACAAGCGCTTTGTTGTTTTATAGATGCTTTTCCAGTCCGGCTATTATGATTACTGCTTTATACGGATTTATCCTGGTGCTTTTTACGCGGATGCTGTCCATTTCGCTGGTTCCGCTAGATGCACCTATCGGACTCATACCGCTGGTAGACCCAATTAGCAATATTACTTATGGTAAAGCAGATTTTATAACAAAAGACCTTTTTTTCTCGGGCCATACATCTACTATGTTTCTGATATTCCTCTGTTTTAATAATAAAACAGATAAATTAATCGCCTTATTCTCTACTATTTTAGTTGGAAGTATGGTGCTGATACAGCATGTGCATTATAGCATTGATGTGTTTGCTGCTCCAGTATTTACCTATGGGTGTTTTTGGTTAGGCAGGGAAATAGCATTAAGTGGGTGGTATAAGGCTTATTTAGCGATAGCAAAAGAAAAGGTGAGCGTGCCTATCTCTTCTGAATTCCGTCGAAATAATCCGTTTTAATAAATAGCCGGTAAAATCTTTACTTAACTAATCGAGCTCATTTGTTTGTGCGCCCATACTGGTTTCATAGGTAATGATTTCCTTTCCAATAGCATTGATCTCATCATCTGCTTCGAAACGAGGAAGCTCTGTTTCAGCATCAAGTTTTAACCAGGCATTTTCGGTATCTTTCAGGATTTTGACATATTCAATGCCATCTTTATATATGGTATAAACACCCTCTTCCTCCGGAAAGATGGCATAATCTATGTTGTTAATGGTGATATCAAAAGGCTCTTTCATTTCCATAACTTGCAATACAAATTTCTCAAAATTGCTGCAATTTAGGGATTTTAGTTGTTAGTTAATGAATAATTAGGAACATTTAAGTAATGGATAAGGGGTTATGAATGATAAGTGATGAGTTATGAATTGGGGTTGCAACAACTAACAACGAATAACCAAAATAAAACATTTTAAGACTAAACCTGTTAAGTTCAAAATAGTCTATAAACATAAATAATTTAAACATGAAGAAAATATTTATACTTGTTCTGGCGCTAGCCGTTGTGGTGGTTGCTTGCACAACGAAAAAAAACATGGGTACAAAGAAAGATGACCTATCGGGTACCTGGGAGCTTGATTATATCAGCGGCCCACGGATTGCCTTTGATGGCTTATATCCGAATAAAAAGCCTTTTCTAAAAGTTGAGGCAGATAGCAATAGAATAAGTGGCAATACTAGCTGTAATAACTTCTTTGGGAAGCTAAATAGAGACGGACATAATATCAGCTTTAAAGATGGACTGGGGATGACCAAGATGGCTTGCCCAGGGCAAGGAGAAAGTACGTTTGTAAGTACGCTCGAAAAGATAAATAAATACGACATTACCGATGAGGGCAAAACGCTTCATCTTATCATGGGCGATATTGCTCTTATGCGATTTAAGAGAGTAGGAGAGTAACACTTTATTGTTAAAAAATAATAATTCAATATTATGGGAAAAGGAGATAAAAAAAACCAAACGGGGGAAAATCATTATGGGATCATATGGGAAAAACCGGCCCCATAAGAAAAAAGAAAAAGAAGTAAATTCTACAAAAGTTGAAGAGGAAAATGCTTCAAACAACAAAAAGGGTTGACAGCATGTCAACCCTTTTTGTTGTATCTGGTTATGATTAATTATTTTTTCTCTTTTTTGTAAGCTGCATTTAAGCCATCTACCACCTCTTTTGTGATTTCTAAACTTTCATCGGCAAATAGAACACCCGGGTTACCCTTTGCATAAGTAAGTACGAACTTATACCCTTTATCTTTTGCATGTGTTTTTAGATAGTCAGAAACCTTATTATAAAGCTTCTCTTGCTCTTGTGCTTCATCGCTAGCAAAAGCCTGATTAGCGTTCTGGTTAAATTTGCCTAATTCTTCTTGTTTACGCGCTAAACGCTCTTCGGTACTTTGACGTTGCTCTGCACTCATGGTGGCCGCATTTTTTTGATAATCAGCTACCTCGCGTTGAAAAGCATTACCTTTTGCTTGTAATTCGCCTTGAGTCTTTTTTGCTTTCTCCTGAAGCTTGGCTTGCATGTCTTTAAAGTAGTCATAATTTGCTAAAAGAGAATCAGAATTGACATATACAATTTTGTCTCCGCCGGAAACGGTAGCAGCACTATCGTTGCCTGACTTCGAGGCCGGTGTTTTACTTGGGTTATTGTTGCAAGCCACTGTAGTCGCCGCTAAGAGAAGGCCTAAGGTGATTTTTGTTAAATGAGCGAATGGTTTGTTCATCATAAGTTGTTTAAATCCTAATCAATAAAGCGCAAACTTATGTAAAATTGCTTTCATATCCAATTTTGCAATACTGGGTTCCCAAAGCAATTTATTCGACATAAAGAATGTAATTGTTTCAATATGATGTAGTAAACTATCAGTAAAATTTCGTATTTTTGTGTTTTGGAACTAAACTATACATGAGCGAAGAAAACAAAAACAAATCCAATTATTCCGCAGATAATATACAAGTATTAGAAGGCTTAGAGGCCGTTAGAAAAAGACCCTCTATGTATATCGGTGATGTTGGTGTTAAGGGATTACACCACCTGGTGTACGAGGTAGTTGATAACTCCATAGATGAAGCATTAGCGGGTTACTGTACCGATATCCATGTAATCATCCATAAAGACAACTCAATAACAGTTGATGATAACGGTAGAGGTATTCCTACCGGAATTAACAAAAAAGAAAATAAATCTGCCCTAGAGATGGTAATGACCATGCTCCATGCGGGTGGTAAATTTGATAAAGATACCTATAAGGTGTCAGGTGGATTACATGGTGTAGGTGTTTCTTGTGTGAATGCATTATCAACCCTGCTGATAGCTGAAATCCATAGAGACGGTCAGGTTTTTAAACAGGAATATGAAAAGGGGAAACCTTTATATGACGTTAAAGTAATAGGTGAAACGGATCGTACTGGTACGAAAGTGACTTTTCACCCTGATCCAAGCATTTTTACGATGACCTTAGTTTATAGCTACGATATATTGGCTGGAAGGCTGCGGGAGTTAGCTTATCTAAATAAAGGAATTCGTTTAACGCTTAAAGATGAACGTGATGAGCAATCTGATGGTTCTTTACGGCATGATGATTTTTATTCTGAAGGGGGCCTAAGCGAATTTGTAAGGTTTCTTGATGGAAACCGACAGCCTCTGATTCCTGACCCTATACATGTGGAAGGAATTAAACAAGGGATTCCGGTTGAGTTGGCATTACAATACAACGATACATACTCTGAAAATGTGCATTCCTATGTAAATAATATTAATACTATTGAGGGAGGAACGCATGTAGCTGGTTTTAGAAGGGGCTTAACCCGTACATTAAAAACCTATGCTGATAAATCAGGCCTGTTGAAAAATCTTAAAGTAGAGATTACTGGGGACGACTTTAGAGAAGGGCTTACCGCTGTTATTTCTGTAAAAGTTGCCGAACCTCAATTTGAAGGACAGACTAAAACAAAGCTTGGAAATAACGAAGTGATGGGGGCGGTGGATATAGCGGTTGGTGAAATTTTAGGCACTTACTTAGAAGAGAACCCTAGAGAAGCCAAAACAATTGTTCAAAAGGTGGTTATCGCAGCACAGGCACGTGCTGCTGCGCGCAAAGCACGCGAAATGGTGCAACGCAAAACAGTGATGGGAGGAAGCGGTTTGCCTGGTAAACTGGCCGATTGCGCTAATAGTGATCCTGCAAAATGTGAAATTTATCTCGTGGAGGGTGATTCGGCCGGTGGTACAGCGAAACAAGGGAGAAATAGGGAGTTTCAGGCCATTTTACCTTTAAGGGGTAAAATATTGAACGTGGAAAAGGCAATGGAGCATAAGATCTATGAAAACGAAGAGATCAAGAATATGTTTACTGCGCTCGGGGTGAGTATTGGTACGCAGGAGGATGCAAAAGCACTGAACCTTGAAAAATTGCGCTATCACCGAATAATTATCATGACGGATGCTGACGTAGATGGTTCACACATTACAACGTTAATTTTGACGTTCTATTTCCGTTATATGAAGGAACTGATAGAGAACGGATATGTTTATATCGCAACTCCGCCACTATACCTAGTGAAGAAAGGAAAAGACTTTGAATATGCTTGGAATGAGGATCAACGATTAGCCGCTATTCAACGTCTGAAAGGTGCCGGTAAAGAAGATAGCGTACATGTTCAGCGATATAAAGGTTTGGGTGAGATGAATGCCGAACAGTTATGGGATACTACTATGAACCCTGATACTCGAACGTTACGTCAAGTAAGTATTGAAAATGCTGCTGAATGCGATCGTGTATTCTCCATGTTAATGGGGGATGAGGTGGCCCCTCGTAGAGAATTTATAGAGCGCAATGCTAAATATGCTAAAATAGACGTATAGGAAGTTTTAAGTTGTAAGTTTTACGTTTTAAGTATCCTTATCTTTAACGTATGACTTACAACTTAATTTCAATATAATCTACCACTTACCCCCCTATAATTTAATACTTATTGCCTGGTATCTTTAATGTATGGCTTACAGCTTATTTCAGATATAACCTATAACCTACTACGTATCACTTAATACTTATTACTTTATAAAGTTAACTAAACCTATTACTAAGTCTGTATTAAGTGGCAAACCTGGATCTGTGTAAGTTTTTAAATTTGCCTGTTGATTTATTGGAGCTGTCTTAAGTACATGATTCATGTCTTTTATCAATAATAAAGTTGCTTTCGGATTTGCTTGCTTCAACTTCTCGGCATGGCCAAGCGGTACTTGTAAATCGGTAGTGCCAGCCACCAATAGTATTGGTACTGCTAGTTTTTGAATTTCTGTCAGCGGTTCTACTTTAAATGATGAAATAATAAAGGGCTGTATAGAACTGTCAAAAAGGCCGTTTAATTCTGGGGGAACATTTTTTACTGTTTGTCCCTTCTTTAATAAATTTATTATAGGT
>DATMSZ010000447.1:0-12120 GCA_035565175.1 Pseudosphingobacterium sp. | reverse complement strand
AATTAATAAAATTGAAACCAAAACTAATTATGTTTGTTCATTAGAAAACTAAAACCAGTTATTTTTTTACTAAGGATAAAATTATACATGCGAAAACCAATATAACACAAAACCAGCAACTGTTACTATAACTGTGAAGCCTAAGGTTATGAACAACATCTCCAACTGAAAACCGTACGAATGAATCTCATCCAACAAAAAATTAAAACGCTGTCACCCGCTTATTTTGCGCTGGTCATGGCAACAGGCATTATCTCTATCGCTTCCTTTTTGAATGGCTTCCTGGCAATAGCTTATCTTCTCTTTTTTTTAAATATAGTCTACTTGCTGGGCCTGATCTATTTATTTATTTATCGAGTTATCTTTTTTCGAACACAGGTGTTGGACGATTTTAAAAGCTATCAAAGAGGTCCGGGTTTCTTTACTTTAGTCGCCGCATTATGTATTATCGGAAATCAGCTTGTTATATTTTATGATTTATTGATTGTAGCAAAAGTAGTTCTATCGATTGCCGTTATTGCTTGGCTGATCATCGGATATGGTTTCTTCTTTAACATCACAGTTACAGAAGAAAAAAAAACACTGAAAGACGGAATTAATGGCACTTGGTTAGTTATTATCGTGGCTATTCAAGCCTTATCAACCCTTATTACATTAATTTCTAAAGATTTTGGCAAAGATGCTTACATCTATTTATTTATAGCTTTATGCATGTTTTTGTTGGGCTGCATTTTTTACCTTTATATTATGTCGCTCATCATTTATCGAATTTCCTTTTTTTCGTTAAATGCAACCGAGCTTGGCGCTCCATATTGGATTAATATGGGTGCCACCGCAATTTCCACTTTAGCTGGTTCAATGCTGATATTAAATTCCCAAAAATTCTTCTTTTTGGCAGAAATCCTTCCCTTCCTGAAGGGGTTCACTCTTTTCTTTTGGGCGGCGGGCACCTGGTGGATTCCATTACTTATTATTCTGGGTATCTGGCGGCATGTAATTAAAAAAATAGCGGTTCCAACTTCAGTACGAGGCTACGACCCTACTTATTGGGCCATGGTTTTCCCCTTGGGGATGTATACGGTTTGTACTTTTAGGTTAAGTGATGCGCTACAGATTCCATTTTTAAAGATAATTCCTGAATGCTTTATTTTCGTTGCGATGTTTGCTTGGTTGGCCGTCATGACAGGGTTTTTAAAACAAGCGATTTCCCATTTTAAAGCTAGAAATCAACAAATTGATTAAACATGATATCCTTAGATTAGAATGACTTTAAATTACCAACATCAACGATATGCTTGTATAATTATTACATATAAATAGTTAAATTTAACAACCAATAGTTATGTGCCCGTTTAAAACCTACATAGATTATGTATAGACTCTTTAAAACATTAAATCGGCTGGCCTTTATTAAAGCTACGATAATGACTATACTGGTTATTGTATTTGTGCTAATCGGTTCTCGAAACTTACAGAATTTTGATCCTGCTTTAATCGCCTATCTGACAGGCACCGTATTTGCCGTTTTTGGTACTAGCTATCGTTACTCAGTGTGGGTGCAACGACCGCCAACGCGCCTCTATCGACGTCGCAGCTTACAATTTCTCTTTAGCAAACATTTTTTTCCATATTTCCTTCGATCTGTACGGCTGTTTATACGCAATATATTATTTCAAAGATTTATTGCCTATCGGAGTAGAACGCGTTGGATAGGACATTTTCTATTGGCTACCGGCTGCTTGATAGCTTTTGCAATCACCATTCCACTGACTTTTGGCTGGATTCATTTTATTTTAAAACCGGGAGATGATACGACCTACTACGCCATGTTATTTGGATTTGAAGCCGGCTCCTTTCGTTTAGGTTCCACACTAGCATTTATTACTTTTCACGGTTTGGTATGGTGCTCCGTTCTGGTAACTATTGGGGCAACAATCATGATGAAAAGAAGGTTCACCAACGGTGGATTAATAGCGACTCAAACTTTTGAGGATGATTTATTGCCGCTTATTTTACTGATTGCTATTTCGGTCACAGGACTTGGAATTTCCTATGACTATACTTTTTTGGAAGGGAAGACTTATCAATTTATGGCCGTTACGCACGCCATAACCGTTATATTATTTTTGGTATGGTTACCTTTCGGGAAATTTTTCCATATCTATCAGCGATTTTCCCAACTGGGCGCTAACCTGTATAAAATTGAAGGTAGTAAACGAGGGATGGCAGTGTGCCCTCATACAAAAAAAGAATTTGCCGCTCAAACGCATATCGATGACCTGAAAAAAGTAACTAAGGAGCTCGGTTTCGATTTCAGTAAAGAAGACGGCTCTAGTCATTTAGATCTCAGTCCTGAAGGAAAACGATCCGCTTTGGCAAAAGCCCATTTTGAGGCTAGAAAAGAATCAGGGCATTTCTTTGGTTAAAATAAGAAAAGATGGCAAAACTTCCTGTATCTGTAGATCAAATTATAGAAAAACATGGGCCGCATAAAGCTTATGCTCCAAAAGCAGGTTTTTACGGATCTCATGAACCAGATAAATTGGTAAAAACCCATTGCTGCTATTGTGGTATGCAATGTGGCATTCAGCTGAAAGTAAAGGATAATAAAGTTGCTGGGTTTGAACCTTGGATGGAATTTCCGTTCAACGAAGGTAGGCTGTGTCCGAAAGGAGTTGAGCGTTATCTACAGAACAACCACCCTGATAGACTGCTAGCCCCGATAGCAAGAGTAGAAGGTAAAGGTTTTGAGCCTGTTACATGGGACTATGCCATGAACAAGACTATCAACGAGATAGAAAGAATTCAAAAGGAATACGGCAGAGATGCTTTTGCCATGCTTAGTGGGGTTTCCCTTACCAATGAAAAAAGCTATATGATAGGAAAATTTGCGCGGGTTGCTTTAAAAACTGCAAATCTCGACTATAATGGAAGGCTTTGCATGGTAAGTGCTGGTGGAGGTAATAAAAAAGCTTTTGGACTGGATAGATCGTCAAACAGTTGGGCAGATCTGGCTCATGCCGAGGTTATCATTGTGGCCGGAGCGAATATAAGTGAAACATTTCCTACTCTTACACACTACATCTGGCAAGCAAGAGATAACGGGGCAAAATTAATTGTTGTAGACCCGCGTGTGATTCCCTTAGCACGAACGGCCGATTTGCATCTACCGATCAGGCCAGGTGGTGACTCAGCTCTATTCGGGGCAATGCTGAAAATATTAGTGGACAATGACTGGCTTGATCATGATTTTATCGAAAATTATACTGCTGGATTTCAAGAAACGATAGATGCGGTAAAAGATTACGATCTTGACTGGGCGGAAACCCAAACAGGTATACCAAAACAGAAAATTCTAGAAGCCGCTACACTTTGGGGAAAAGCCAAAACAAGCTTTTTCCTTCATGCTAGGGGCATTGAACACCATACAAAGGGCGTAGAAAATGTCTTGAGTTGTATCAATTTAGTGCTTGCAACAGGACGCATAGGAAAACCTTATTGTGGATATGGAACCATAACTGGGCAAGGAAATGGCCAAGGTGGTAGAGAACATGGACACAAATGCGACCAACTGCCTGGAAACCGCGATATCACTAACCCGGAACATCGTAAATATATCGCGGAGGTCTGGGGCATTGATGAAAAGGATATGCCTGGAAAAGGCTTAACCGCATATGAGCAGATTGAAGCCATTCACAGGGGAGAGATAAAAGGATTAATTTCTATATGTTTCAATCCACTGATTTCGTTACCAAATAACAATTTCGTTCGTGAGGCGCTTGAGAAGCTCGAATTTTACATATGCATAGATACCTTTCTTTCTGAAACTGCCCGTCATGCAGATATTGTGATGGCAGGATCTCTACATGAAGAAGAAGAAGGAACCGTTACAACCGCAGAAGGAAGAGTGGTGAAAATAAATGAAGCGGTCACACCTCCGGGAAATGCAAGGCGAGATGGGCAGATCCTAATGGAAATTGCCAAGCGTCTGGGGGTGGAAGACAAATTCAATTACGCTTCGAGTGAAGAGATTTTTAATGAACTGCGGGTTGCGTCTAAAGGTGGCACCGCCGACTATTTTGGCATTACTTATAAAAAGGTAGTGGATAATATGGGCGTCTTCTGGCCCTGTCCTTCCTTAGATCATCCTGGCACGCCACGACTTTGGGAAGATCGAAAATTTAAAACTCCGGATGGAAAAGCACATTTTAATCCTGTAAAATATCGGCCCGCATCAGAAGTTACCGATAAAGAGTACCCTGTAGTACTAACAACAGGCAGGGTAGTTTCTCAATATCTAAGTGGAACTTCTACTCGCAGAATAGGTAAACTGGTAGATCAATACCCCGAACCTTTATTAGAGATACACCCCAAACTGGCTTTTCAATACGGTATAAAAGATAGGGACTTAGTTAAAGTAAGAACACGACGAGGCGAAGCGGAATTTCCCGCGCAAGTGGTGGAGACTATTCGAGAAGATACTGTTTTTATTCCCTACCATTGGGGAGGAATACATGCAGCCAACCAACTGACAATTGGAAATCTTGACCCTATATCGAAAATTCCAGAGTTCAAAGTATGTGCTTGCCAATTAATACCCACAGGTCAGATAGCATCCGTGTTAACGACAGAAAATGCTTACCAGAGTGGACTGTGAAATATCAATTTATAAAACTGCAGAAGAAAAAAATCGAGTTTAATATGTAAAAATTACTAATTATGCCAGAAACAAATTATGATCAGGAAATGGCCTTTTTCGTAGACATGCAACGTTGTATAGGCTGCCACGCATGTGAAATGGCTTGCGCGGAATGCGAAACGAACGGACAAGAAAGCATGATACATGTAAACTACGTTAACAGGGCTGTCAGTGTGCAAACAACTGTGCAGGTATGTATGCATTGCGAAAATCCCGCCTGTGCTAATGTATGCCCGGCTGATGCTATCCATCAAGATGATTTTGGAGTAGTACATTCCTCCAATACTTCGAGATGTATTGGTTGTTCAAATTGTGTCCTCGCCTGCCCTTTTGGAGTTCCAAAAAAAATGGAACAAGCTGAATTGATGATGAAATGCAATATGTGTTATGATAGAACCAGCGCGGGGAAAAAACCAATGTGTGCTACAGTATGTCCAAGCCAGGCCTTGTATTACGGAACAAGAGAAGAAATCGAACGGATGCGCCCCAATAGTGTGCCGGTTAACTCTTTCAAATTTGGAAATCAGGAAGTAAAAACGAAGGTTAGTATTATGATGCCGAAAGGCACTCATCAATTAGTGATAACGTAATTTTGCGCATTATGGTTCGTAAAGATTCTTATGATGATTCGGAAAAAGTTCCTAATTGGAAAAGTGATTTTCCATTCCAAGCAAAAAAGGCTACCCACGTAGGTCGCCGGGAGTTCGCCAAGTTTTTAGCATTATTCTCGGGAGCCCTTGCCGTCACCAATGGAGCAATTGTGATAAGATCCCTCTCCTTTCCAGCGAAACCTTTGAAGGGTGAGCATTTTGTTTGTAATGAGGACGAAGTATCGGTTGGAAAGATGTTTCAATTTGAAATTCAAGGAAGTGAGCACATTCCCTATATTCTCATTCGCTTAACGGAAGGCGAATGGAGAGCCTTTGAGCAGAAATGTACACATCTTACTTGCGCTGTAAGGTACAGAGAAGACCTCCAAAAAATAGAATGCCCTTGTCATCATGGCTTTTTTAGTGCCGATACAGGAGAAGTGTTGCAAGGACCTCCACCACGCCCGCTCCCTCAATTAAAAGTGGTCGTTAGGGATGGAAAAGTATTTGTTAAAGGAAAAACAGAAAATACATAAAAATGAGTGATTTCAGAACATCGCAAAACGAAGCGCATCCGAATAAAACCAACTCACTGATGACCGGAATCATTGTGCTGCTTATTTTATTTGTTAGCATACAGATCTGGTTTTTGTATGGCGCACTTAATAACGCATTGCAAGATAACCTCAATTTTGCACTGACTACTTTTATCGGTTCTCTCTTGCTTGCTGCGGCATCTTTCTGGGTTTTGCGTTATTTACCTGATCCATTAAGGAACAAATAAACCTATAGTGAACGGAAGCCATTTCGACAAAAATAATGGCCAATCTAGTTGACCTCTAAAAAATGGAAGAAGAAATGGTTTTTCAAAGAGAGATAAAGATAGAAGCCTTTGTGCTTGCGGGCGGGAAAAGCACAAGGATGGGACAGGATAAAGGATTGATGCTTTTAAAAGGAAAACCTATGGTATCATATATACTTGATACGCTGCAAAAAATAAATATACCAACAAACATTATTGCCAATAATAGCTCTTACCATATTTTTGGATTACCCGTATATTCAGATATAGTATCCGAGAAAGGTCCAATGGGTGGCTTGCTTACAGCCTTTGAAAATACTACTGCAGATATGGTTCTGTTAATTGGCTGCGATACCCCACTAATTTCCGTTGAGCTTATAAAGCATTTACTTTCTCTTGCAAATAAAGAAAAGATTATTGTTCCCGGAACAGCAGGTAAAATCAACCCTTTATTTGCCTTATATCCTCTTCACTTGAAACAAAGCTTAGAAGAGCGTATGAGCACTGGACAACTGAAAATGGCCGATTTTATCTTAAAAAACCAGCACATTTTAGTCGATTACACCGCTCAGCAAATATCCCATTATTTCACCAACATTAATAATCGCCATGAGCTTCTTGAATTAGAAAGAAAATGGAAAATCCCAGAATAATAGGTGGTCAGAAGTAAAATAAATGTGTCAATCGCACCCATATCAGACATAGCCATTTAACGCACTGTCGATCAGCAACAACAAGCCAAGCCACAAATTCATTGCGCACATTTAACTTACTATTTATGATGCGCTTATTAGACGTCCTTAATATTCTTTTTCGGCCCGACTATTTACAAAAAAGAAATAGATGAGAAAACCGATAGCTATAAAAGTCCCTTCCACACCATATGGCAGCGGCGAATTATAGTCGTACTGTACAAATTCCAACACCATCAGTCCGATACCAGCAAAGAGCAAAATGAGTCCCCATTTTAGGGAGCTATACTTATTATCTATTTTACTGGAGAAAAGTCCCTTAATAGCTTTTTCATCCGTTAGACCAGAGGATAAAATGCGCGAGCGAAGGCGGTATTTCAAAATAGTTTCAATAATGTAGGCGACAGTGTAGAAAATGGTTCCAACTATCAACACAGGTTCTAAATCGTTCATGTCTATTAAATTAATTTGTAAAACTTGTCCATCTGACTGTTTGACGAAAGAAAAAGTTTCAAAAAACTATTTTATTTTTTCTGAAACCTAATTGGGCCCACCGTCGTCTAACGGACAAAGATGTATCCAGACCATGAACTGATTGCCAAGATTAATGCGGGGAACCTCCACGCTTTCCGGCTATTAGTAAGCATGCACGAAAGGTTGGTACAACGTATGGTAGCACAAATAGTAAAAGATGAAGACGACCAAAAGGATGTGTGTCAGGAAGTATTCATCAAAGTCTACAAAAACCTTAAGCACTTTAAACAAGAATCCAAGCTTTCTACTTGGATTGTACAGATAGCGTATACCACTAGCTTGGATTTTGTGAAGAAAACGAAACGAAAACAGGATTTGATGAATGAAGTAGAATCATACGAACATCGGTTAACGGCAGATGGAGGCCCAGAAAAAGAATTGAATAATAAGGAAATGCGTACTTTTGTTCAAAAGATGGTAGAGGCGCTACCAGAGAATTATAGGTTAGTGGTGAACCTTTTCCATATAGACGAGTACAGCTATCAGGAAATAGCGGATATTACCGGCCTGCCGGAAGGCACCATCAAAAGTCATCTTTTCAGGGCACGTAAATTACTGAAAGATAAGTTAGTGGCACTATCACCGCAAAATGGAGGGACCAAAACATGAAGGATGAGCAAAAAAGGAAATTATTGCGGGAGCAAAGGGATCATGAGGGAAGAAATCTCGATGAACGAGATGTGGAAGCCTACGAGGCCTTATTTGATTTATTAGCGACCGAAAAGTCTAGTATACGGCAGACAACGATCAAAGAAAGTATTGTGGATGACACCATGGCCCACATTGTCTTCCTGGAAGAACAAAAAGATAAGCGCAGGGACGCTATTAGCCTTAGCTTAGGTCTATTGCTAGGCCTTGTAGCTGTTGCGACAGCTTATTTCTTCATAGACCGGCCGCTATTGTTCGCAATGCTAGACTGGGCAAAGCAACACCTCTACACATTATTGTTTTCATTGCTTATCATCTTACTGATACAATTGGCAGATAGGAAGCTGGTTCGTAGAATAAAATAAGCAATTGTTATCATTCGATTATTATTTTTAGCACACATACCCCCGGGGTATTTTATATCCTCTATAATAATTATTTACCACGACTATCCTACTTAGTATTCAATTATATATCACTATACTCTAGTATACTAATGTATTTTATACAGCAAATATACAGTAGATTTGCTGTGGGATAATATTATGAAGTCTGGAGCTGGGATTTAGAGCAATTATTCAGTAGAAAAACTACTACATTAGAAAAGTGTTGAAAGAGATCTATCGTTTCTGTTCTTCATCTTTTATAATGCTATACCTCAATGTATTGGTGACTACAAAAAATAGAATTTAAAATTGTTATAATGAAAAATAGGTTAAGAGTAGAAATATGGAGCGATGTGGTATGTCCATTTTGTTACATTGGCAAGCGGAAATTTGAAAAGGCTTTTGTTCAGTTTCCATACAAAGACAAGGTGCAACTTATTTGGAAAAGTTTTCAACTTGCACCCGAACTACAAACCCAACCGGATAAAAACATACATCAATTTGTATCAGAACATAAAGGAATCGGATTAGCGCAAGCTAAAGCGATGAATGATCACGTAACCCAGTTGGCAAAAGAGGTAGGACTGATTTATAATTTTGATCAATCTGTTGTAGCAAACACTTTTAATGCCCATCGTTTCATTCATTTCGCTAAGCTTAGCGATAAGCAAAATGAGGCGGAAGAAATACTGTTCCGCTCCTATTTTACTGACGGCAAAAATCTCGACGATTACTCAACACTGATCGAATTGGGAGCTGAAATAGGCCTCGATACGGTTGAATTGAAAATAGCTTTGGAGAATGGAACTCATGCCAACGATGTACGTGCAGACATCTATGAAGCGCAACAAGTTGGTATACGTGGTGTACCGTTTTTTCTTTTCAACGGAAAATACGCCGTATCAGGAGCCCAAGAACCACAAACTTTTCTGAAAGCACTTGAAAAAGCGGCCGAAGAATGGAAAACACAAAATCCAGAAGCCTCGTCTGGGGGAACAGAAGGACAAAGCTGTACACCAGACGGTGATTGCAAGTAAAATCTAAAGGTAGTAGTAAATGACGGCTGCAGAGTGCTTTTGATCTGCCAAGATGCCAATGTAGATAACGAACAAAAATAGACCAATAAACAATAAATGTAGCCACTTTGTAGTTAGCCGTTGTTGTGATTGTATCTAGTATGTAGTAGCATGAAAATGCGAAGAATCACATTGATTGTATACTTTTGAGGAACATTGGTTTTATCCAGTCATAACGGATCTTTCCACTGTTATTATTCATTTTTCGTGTCGTTGCAACAAATAATGGAACCCACAGTTCTAAACCTGTTCGAAATGATTCGATTTTTCAAGCAAACCGAAAGAAACATAAAAAAATGATTAAAAAGATTAAACAATTAGTGGGACCATTGCTACTATTATTAGCCACTAGCTCTTTACTCCGGGCGCAGTCTTCTCCTTCGCTACTAATGGTATATGATGACTATTCGGGTAAAAGGCCAGGCCTCACCTATTGGAAAAACGGGGAAATAATCGAGTTGACAGACGGTAAAGCGCAGGCTGGAGCTACAGCAATCGCTTTATCCGGCAATGATGAATATATCGCAGGTTATCTATATAACCCTGTAGGAGAACCTGTTGCAACTTATTGGAAAAACAGGGAAGCGATCGCCCTCACGAACGGGGAAACCTATGCAAAAGCAGTTGGCATTAGTGTATCTGGCCAAGATGTACATGTGATTGGAAATGATGGCAGGCAGGCTATGTACTGGAAAAATGGAACAGCTACTTCGCTTGGTGAAGACACTCAATTATATGCTATCTCCCTCAGCGGAAACGATGTTTATATAGCTGGCTACCAGGCTAATGATCTGGGGGAATATGTTGCCACCTGCTGGAAAAATGGAAAGGCAGAGTCGTTGAGTGACGGTAAAAATAGCGCAGAAGCCCACGCTATTACCATATCGGGTAATGATATTTACGTGGCTGGTTTTACTGTTAATGCAGCCGGAGAAGAGGTGGCTATGTATTGGAAAAATGGTCAACCTGTTATTCTTCAGGGTGGTTGCAGGGCAGATGCCATCGCCGTATCTGGCGGCGACGTTTATGTGGCTGGAATTGATAGAAATCAGGCGGGCGCAAATATTGTTGTTTACTGGAAGAACGGGAAAGCCGTCCCATTGACCAGCGGCAATGAGGCCGCAGGTGCCGGGGCGAAGGTCATAACCGTAGCAGGAAATGATGTTTATGTGGCTGGCTATCTGGACGGGACAGCTACATATTGGAAGAATGAAAAGCCGATAAGTCTACATGATATAGTGGGGGGAATAAATGGACTGGCGGTCAAATAATAAAAAATAGTACTTTTAGTTTTTTATGTTGCCTGTTAAATAACAATTTCAAACATTACACTTGCATCGAAGTCAAGCTGTAATGTTTGGAGAAGTAATTTCTTAGGTTAAAAGTAGTTTCATTTAATTACAGAAGCATGTAGGCTTGTGCCCGATAACTTAATCTGGTATGGCCATTGTTCGTAGTTTTGGTCTTTATCCGACAGCTCTTGGTGTTCCTTCGGTGCACCGCTTACTACAAGCCACAAATGTTCTGTATTTATCGGCACCTTAAAATCAGCGCTGCCGTCGGCATCAACGAATACCTTTCCATACACACGAACACCATCTTTTTTAACTGCCAAAAAACCATAACGCCATCCCGCAATATTTTTATCTACAGTGCTAAAACCCTGATTTCCTGCAAATCCCTTAAATTTTAATTTTACTTTGGTACCTGCTGCAGGGATGTTGAGTCGAATGCCATTATATCCGTAATTTTGTAAACAATTGGTTTCTGCAATACGATACCAACCATCGCCAACCGGATTAAGTTCGCTTGTGTGTTGATTAGCATATCTGCTAGCTACCTTTTCTATTCGCTTTATATCCCAAGTGATAAACCTACGGGCTGCATCAAAGATTTCATCATTGAACTGCTCCTGTGAAATCCTCGCTATGCGCTTATAGGCCATTACCGGATCTTCCTTCTTTTTAACCTCACGAAGCAATTTGCCAAAAAAATCCATTCCGTGCTTGTCCGACCAATATTCGATTACATAAGGTGAATGGTACATATTAGTTGGATGTAAAAAGGCATAATGGGTCTTCTTCATAAAGCTTACCAAATGGTAATTCTCAAACGTCATCCATTCTGGATACACCTGCCATAACATGTACTGTGCAGACATTTCCATAATTGGTCCATGCAAACCAGTATTGTTATCGTTACTGGCCAAGTACTGGAATGCATGACCAAGTTCATGTGCCAAAGCGCCATATGGGGCCTTGCTCATTCTCACCGCCGGTGTCCATAAAATACCTACTTTGTTCTCCGCACCGCCACCGAACGCTGTTTGTTCATCGCCACCGATCACGTAAAAGAGCACCTTATATTTATCAGTAAGAGAACTGCCTTTTCGCACAATCTTAAGGGAGTCTACGTAGAAGTTGTAGAATCGCTCACATTCTTTCAATGCTTGATGCACGTCAAACCGTTTGTTAGCGTCTTGATGCTGCATAGGGTTATCTCCAAATTCCTTTGCCCAAAAGATCACAATGTTCTCCGATTCTACCTTTCTTTTGTGGCTATATTCGCTCTCATCATTGTTATAATCATTATTATCAGGAACCCTCCATACCTTTGCTGGAATATAGGTTTCTTTACTCGATTTTTTTTCGATCGGTTTAATATACGCAGGTCTTGAAAATGCAAATGTAAGG
>DATMSZ010000446.1:0-2234 GCA_035565175.1 Pseudosphingobacterium sp. | reverse complement strand
TTTAACAGATAATAATGCCGCTCGCAAACTGGCTCGTGGTTAAATCAAGGGGGATGAATGGGTGTTTACCGGTATTCATGAGAACGCTTTGCTGAGTTATACAAGATGAGTTGTTGAAAGGGGTTGACTGGTCTTTTGCATGTCTCTCCAGGTGAAAAAGTTAGGGCACCTTTAGAAATTGACATTGGCGATAAACTCTTCCCTAATCAGGGCACAAGCTTAAATACCTTAAATAGACAACCGACTGGAAAATTAACACAAAATTGAATAAAAGGGAGGCAGAGGCACAATGGTCGATACTCATTTTTTAATATGGAATTAATAAATAATTTATCGTGAATTTCTCTATGAAAAAAGAAGCTGAAAATCTTTTACATTATTATACCTTTAATCCAGATTGGATACAAGCATTTGTAGAAGGGATCGGAGCGGAGTTCATAAACAATAAATTACTTTTGTTTCCTCCAGAGATCGCTTCCGGTGCAATGTGCTTTCTAGAGCTTGCCCCGGGTTTTTCGGTTTTATTGGGAGATCTTACGTTTCATAAAGCTATTGCATTTACACGTGTTGCAAGGCGTGATGATATGTTTGTTGTTTACTATGATATGAGCGATGAGGTCTCTAGCCATATTGTTGGCGGGGTAGATCATAAAATAGGCTATCAGTCTGCACTAGGTATGGGAGTGGTAGATACGAGTATAGAGAGCACTTATGTTCCAAAATTAGGCGAACGTTCTTATGGTTTACGTTTGTTTGTAAGTAAAAAATTGTTGAAAGAACGTATTGCTAATAATACTATTACAGACATGGCTGGGCATATTTTAGATGAAACCAAAAACACCTTGTTTTACTATAGTCATATTGATAGCAGAAGTAAAGTATTACTCCATCGATTAAAAAACAGGAGTTTTAAAGATCCGGTTTTTGAAATACTATTGAGAGGTGCTTCATTCAATCTGCTCTCTTATTTGTTGGAGCGTACAGCAGAACTAACCTCTATTCCTCTGCGCTTGTCAGAAAGTGATATAGCAGGGGTTATGCAAACAAAAGAATTTTTGATGGAGAATCTTTTAGGGGATTTTGTGGGGGTAGGGGAATTGGCAAAAATGGCTCATATGTCGGTTTCAAAGTACAAGCAGGTCTTTAAGAAGATTTTTGGGAATAGTCCCTATAGTTTTTTTCTAAATGAAAAGCTAATACTTGCGCAACATCTTCTAGAAAGTGGTGATTTTGCCAATGTAAACGAGGTTGCTTATGAAGTGGGTTATAGTAAGCCTGGCTATTTTGCAGCCATGTATAGAAGAAAGTTTGGAAAACTACCGGGAGATGTGTTGACTAAGCAGCTAGCGGGAACGGCTAGATATATGGAGTGCTTATGATGAAGATAGTACATAGCTTCGGTGTTGGTACCGAATGGGCCAATGATTTTGCCAAACAATTGGGAGGGGAATTGAATGGTTCTTTCATGGAACTTCCAGAAAGTGTTTTTAAGGGTGTTAGTTACGTGCTCAATATTCATTCGGCAATGAGTGCTTGGTTTCTCGAAGGAACTTACCAGCAAGCTGTGCATTTCAGTATAAGACACTTAACGGATGATTTCATCAGCATTGTTTATAATATGTCGGAAGGAGGAGCTATCCGCATTTTGAACAAAGAAAAACAACAAGTTGGACGCTGGAACTACAATTTTTCTATAATGGATAGTTCCCTAATGAACGATTATATAGTTGATGAAGGGACATATGCTTATACTGTGGCTATTTTTATCCATAAAGAATATATTTTGTCTTTTTTTAAAAGTGTTCCAGCGCTTCAAGAGGTGTTGAAATCTTTTTACGATACTCGGAAAAATACATTTATTCGATTAGGCAGAACCAGTAACCAGGCATGGTGGGTGCTACAGGAGTTAAAGAAGCAAGATGTCTATGGCCCTGGTTTTGATTTTTTTCTTACAGGTTCTGTTTGGTTACTATTGGCAGAGTGTATTGATGATGCAAAAAATAGGGAGCCTGTTATTGCGCATGTTTCTGCTGATAATTTATCGCGAATTATTGCTTCGCAAGAAACATTGGTAAATAATGTAGACAAAACTTTTCCAGGAATAAATGTGCTGGCTGCCGAAGCGTATATGTCTGCGACAAAATACAAAACCCTTTTTAAAAAAATTACCGGGCTCAGTGCCAATACCTTTTTTCTCAATAATAAACTCGAAGTGGCCAAAGAAATGTTGGAAA
>DATMSZ010000445.1:0-8368 GCA_035565175.1 Pseudosphingobacterium sp. | reverse complement strand
GAAGGAGGGCCTTTAACTATTTTACAGGATTGTGCATGTTTTCTGAATGCCAATTATACCGATGATTATGATATTTATGCTATTGTAAATAATGCTGAAGTAATTAAAGAGTATGAATATATTAAGCCGTTGGTTTTTCCTGACATAAAAAAGTCATGGTTTAAGCGACTGTATTTTGAATATTATCAGGCAAAGGAAATTTCTCGTCAGTATAAGCCGTACTTATGGCTTTCATTACATGATATTACTCCTAACGCTGACGCAGAGGTACGGGCAGTATACTGTCATAATCCTTCCATTTTCCGAAAAACCACCTTAAGCGATTTGCGTGAAGAGCCGTCCCTGTTTATATTCAGTTTGCTATATAAGTATCTCTACAAAATAAATATAAATAAAAATTCGTATGTAATTGTGCAGCAAGGTTGGTTAAAGGAGGCCTTTGCCAAGCTTTTTAAACTCCCATTAGGAAAAATCGTTGTGGCAAAACCCGAAGGAGACAAGGTTGATTCCACTAATGTTAACACGAAACACAAGGAAGATGCGTTTATACACTCCCGGGCTTTTTTCTTCCCTGCTTTCCCGCGACCATTTAAAAATTTTGAAGTAATTGGGGAAGCTGTCAAATTACTGAATAGCAAGAAAATAAGCGATTTTGAAGTTTATATTACGCTCAATGGTACTGAAAATAGATATGCTAAGAGGATAAGAGAGACATACGGTCATCTAAAAAATATTAGATTTATTGGTTTGATTTCAAGGGACGAAGTAGCCGACTATTACTCCACCTGTAAAGCATTGATTTTTCCCTCAAAGTTGGAATCGTGGGGTCTTCCGATAAGTGAATTTAAAGGATATGCTAAGCCAATGCTGATAGCTGATTTACCTTATGCGCGTGAAACGATAGGTACCTACAACAAAGTGAGCTTTTTTGATCCGGATAAACCATTACAATTAGCCAATTTGATGGAGGCAGTGTTGGATGGAAATGCAAATTTTGAAATCACAAAGGAACAAACGTACGCGAAGCCATTTGCTAAAGGTTGGAAAGAGCTTTTCGAAATAATGCTACCTTTTAAACAAAAGGAATCAGATTCCACAATTATTGTGTAGTATATGTTGGATAAATACAAAACTTATGGATTGGCGGGTTTCATGAAACTGGCCATTAATGTGTTGAGAACAAAATTATTTTTCCCCAAAGCCAGATTGATCCGCTTTCCTTTCGATATACGAAATTCCCGGAATATTCAATGGCAAAATGGTTTTACAACTGGGGTTGGCTGTCGACTTGAGGCATATCCTGAAACAAGTAGCAATGAACCTGTTTTGATTATTGGAACAAATGTGCAAATTAATGATTATGTCCACATTTCAGCGGGTAAAAAGGTTATAATAGGAAATAATGTTCTAATTGCCAGTAAAATATTTATAACAGATATCAGCCATGGGTCATATGGCTTGGATGGTGTGCATGACGATCCGGATGTGCCACCTTCAGAGAGATTGTTAACTCGCAAGGAGGTAGTTATTGAAGATAATGTATGGATTGGCGAGTATGTTAGTATACTGCCTGGGGCAAAAATAGGAAAGGGAAGCATCATTGGCGCGATGTCGGTAGTTACCCGGGAAATACCGCCTTATTGCATCGCTGTTGGAAGTCCGGCTCGTGTAATAAAAAAATTTAATTTGGAGACCCGTAAATGGGAAAAGCTAGACAATATCTAATATCGAGAGCCAGAATTTTTAAATAAAAGATCTAAAATGGCCATAATTAAATTTTTAAAAAAGCTCTTAATTGGCAAAAGATATTTTTAGTCTTCTTATTAGGAGTTATTCCTATTTTTGCGCTTCATCTAAAGGTGTGAGTGAGTTGCAATTATGGGCTATAATTCTCGTTTAAATTGCTGAAAAACAGTAAGTTGGTAGCAAATAGAGCATTTATGTTTGATTTAACTGTTTCAATTGTTAGATATAAGCAGAGTTTTGAGGAACTAAAGGCCTTAGTTGACAGATTCTCGGGGAGCAAGCTTAAGTATTGGATTTATATGGTGGATAATTCTCCTGTGCCATACTCCCCTGAGTTAGTTGAAATGTTTGGAGATAGATTTTCTTATCAGTTTATTGGCAGGAATTTAGGGTATGGATCAGGGCATAATCTGGTAATGAAACAGACTTTGGATAACACAAAATACCATTTAGTAATAAATCCGGATATTATTTTTGAAAAAAATATTCTATCTAAGATTTATGAATACATGGAACAGCAAGACGATATCGGATTGCTGATGCCTAAGGTTTTAAATGAAGATGGTTCCTTACAACGACTGTGTAAGTTGCTTCCCTCTCCATTAGATCTTTTCGGACGACGTTTTTTAAGTGATTCATCCTGGACAAGGAGACGAAATGAAAAATATGAGCTACATAACTTTGATTACGCGAGCGTATTGAATACCCCTTGCCTGTCAGGATGTTTTATGTTTATTAGAATAAGCGTTCTTCGAAAAGCCGGTTTTTTTGATACACGGTACTTTATGTACCTGGAAGACTATGATCTTACACGAAGAGTTAATAGATTTTCGAGAACCGTTTTTTACCCGGAAGTATCGGTCATTCACGGCCATAAAAAAGAATCTTTTAAGAACAAAAAATTATTCATGATTCATATACGCTCGGCTGTTAAGTATTTTAATAAATGGGGTTGGTTGTTTGATACAGAGAAGAGCCTATTAAATATGAGAACGCTGGCAGCTATTGATAAGGTAAAGCAAGATCACTAATTTTTGACAGTTATTAATATTTAAGAAAAGATGAAGATTGCCCTTATTACTGGCATTACTGGTCAGGATGGCGCCTATCTGGCTCAGCTACTGCTAAAAAAAGATTATGAAGTACATGGCATTAAAAGAAGGAGTTCCCTTTTTAACACAGATAGGATAGATCATTTGTATCAGGATCCACATGAGAAAGATGTACATTTTAAACTGCATTATGGGGATCTGACGGATAGTACTAATCTCATTAGAATTATTCAAGAAGTTCAACCTGATGAGATATATAATCTGGGTGCAATGAGCCATGTTCAGGTAAGTTTTGAAGCGCCTGAATATACCGCAGATGCAGATGGTATAGGGACATTAAGGATTTTAGAGGCGGTACGGCTGTTAGGGCTGACAAAGAAAACAAAGATTTATCAAGCTTCTACATCTGAATTATATGGCCTTGTGCAAGAAGTACCTCAATCGGAGAAAACCCCCTTTTATCCACGCTCCCCTTATGCAGTGGCAAAAATGTATGCATACTGGATTACTGTAAACTACCGTGAAGCATATAATATGTTTGCATGTAATGGTATTTTATTTAATCATGAAAGCCCGCTCCGTGGTGAAACCTTTGTGACCAGAAAGATTACCCGTGCTGTGGCAAAGTTATCATTAGGGATGCAGGACAAGCTCTATATGGGGAATCTTGATGCAAAACGTGACTGGGGACATGCGAAGGATTATGTGGAAGCAATGTGGCTCATATTGCAGCAGGATAAACCGGAAGACTATGTAATCGCTACTGGTATTACTACCACAGTAAGGGAATTTATTACGATGGCATTTGCGGAGGTGGGTGTTGAAATAATATTTGAAGGGGAAGGAATAGACGAAAAGGGATATGTGAAAAGTTGCACAAAGAAAGATGGAGCCCTGGTGCCTGGCCAAGAAATAGTGGCAATAGATCCCAGATACTTCAGACCTACCGAAGTAGAGCTGTTGATTGGAGATCCTACCAAAGCCAAGACCAAACTTGGCTGGAAGCCCAAATACGACTTGCCCGCATTGGTAAAGGAAATGGTTGCCGCAGACCTTGAACTTTTTCAGCGTGAAAAATTACTTAAAGACGCAGGTTATAAAGTATTGAATCAATTTGAATAGCATGAATACTCAGGATAAAATATATGTTGCAGGTCATAGAGGAATGGTGGGCTCGGCTATTATGAGACGTTTGCAGAGGGAAGGGTTTAATAATATTATAACCCGCACCTCGAAAGAACTGGATTTGCGTGATCAGACCGCGGTAGCAGCTTTCTTTACCAATGTAAAACCCGATTACGTATTTCTTGCTGCTGCCAAAGTTGGAGGTATAATGGCAAACAATACCTACCGTGGACAGTTCATTTATGAAAACCTGATGATACAAAACAATGTTATTCATCATGCCCATCTGAATAATGCCAAAAAACTGATGTTTCTCGGTTCTTCCTGTATTTATCCCAAAATGGCGTCACAGCCGCTCAAAGAGGAATACCTGCTCACCGGCCCCTTGGAACCAACCAATGAGCCTTATGCCATAGCCAAAATTGCAGGTATCGAAATGTGCGATGCTTACCGGGCACAGTATGGAAGTAATTTCATTTCTGTGATGCCAACTAATCTATACGGCCCCAACGATAATTATGATCTGACCACTTCTCATGTATTACCGGCAATGCTGCGTAAAATGCATGAGGCTAAAGTCAATAATCAATCAGAGGTTATCATCTGGGGCACAGGAACTCCCAAACGTGAATTTCTGCACGCCGACGATATGGCAGATGCCTGTTTTTATCTCATGCAAAACTACAATGAGAAAGGACTCGTAAATATCGGTGTGGGAGAAGATATAAGCATCAGGGATCTCGCGCAGCTAATAAAGAGAATTGTAGGATTTGAAGGAGAACTGATATTTGATACAAGCAAACCGGACGGCACCCCAAGAAAGTTAATGGATGTAAGCAAATTGCATAATTTAGGCTGGAAAGCCAGTCTCAACCTTGAAGAAGGTATTAATAATGTTTACAAAGAAGTAAAGAACAAAAATTGGATAAAGTGATTCTGCTCTCATAGTGACGCTTGAATTCTATATTTTTATACAAATCCCCATCTGTCACCTTAATGTATTGAAAATATTATCTTTGCGTTTTGATAAGTTAGGTGTATTGTGTTAATACAATACACCTGGCTTGTCAGAATGTTTGTGAAGCCTGATCCGTGCACATTTTTAAGCAATCAAAAAAGAATTAATGAAACATCTCGTTTGGATGGTAACAGCGTTGTTACTATTTGGTGCAGCTAATGCGCAGGAGAAGTTGCCTGTCATTGTACCTTATAACCCCCAGGATATCAGGGAGCTTTACCTGGATAGCAGCAATCATCACACTGCCTTTAAGCCTATTTTGCATGAAGATACCAGTGCAATGTATACTAACCCGGATACGACTAAACGTAGCTGGTTCCACCGGAAATTGTTTAATGAGCATCTGCTTGAATACCGTAATAAAGATTACAACGTGTTCATTGACTTTCTGCCGGATTTCCAGGTTGGCAAATCACGCGACGGAAGTAGAACTACCTGGCTAAATACAAGAGGAGCGAGCATCCAGGCAAACATTGGTACTAAGTTTTATTTCGAATCTTATTTCTTCGAGAACCAGGGAAAATTTCCTTATTACCTCGATGAGTATATTCGCAAAAATCAGATTGTACCAGGTCAGGGAGGAATCAAGGATTACAGCAATGGGAAAGCGTTTGATTATAACTATGCCAGCGCACTGTTAAGCTATACTCCTAATAAGTATCTTAATATAACGGCAGGATACGGACAGAATTTTATAGGAGACGGGTACCGTTCCCTGATCTTGTCTGATATCCAGTTCAGTTATCCGTATTTAAAGCTTACAGGAACACTCGGTAATGTACAATACACCGCTATGTGGGCCCAGTTCATGGATAAACACAGCAAGAGCTTTGCCACCGCATACGATGATCTGGGGTATTATAAGAAATGGGGCGTATTTCATTTCCTGGATTGGAATGTAAGTAAACGGCTTACCATTGGCCTCTTTGATGCGGTGATCTGGCCGGATGCGGATTCTTCCGGAAGAAAGCGCGGATTTGACTGGAGTTATATGAACCCTATTATTTTCCTGCGTTCTGCAGAGTTCTCCCAAGGCTCGTCAGATAACGCCCTGGTTGGTATGAACGCTAAGTTTAAACTATTTCCCAAAACTACTATATATGGCCAGTTGGTGCTGGATGAATTTAAGTTAAAAGAGGTGTTTGGTGGTAAAGGCTGGTGGGCAAACAAGCAATCTGCTCAACTGGGCTTCAGATCATTTGATCTGTTTAAAGTGAATAAGCTTGATCTGCAGGGTGAGTTTAACATAGTTCGTCCCTACACTTATTCTTACAAAAGCACGCTAATCAATTATGAGCATTATAACCAGTCATTGGCCCACCCACTGGGAGCTAATTTCTGGGAAGTACTCGGTATCGCTACCTACCGCATTAAGCGCTGGTATGGTCGTGGCGAACTGATGTATTCCAAATATGGGGACGATCCTGATGCTAATACTAACTATGGTCATGATATTTCCAAGCCATATACCACACGGGTAAACGATTACGGCAACTGGGTTGGACAAGGCGTTAAAACCAATTTATTATACGCTCAGGGAACCATTGCCTATGTGCTAAATCCCAAGTACAACCTTCGGTTAGAAACCTCGCTTGCCGCCAGAAGGCTCAGTAATGATGCGGGCAGGACCACTGATCTGATCTTCAGCATTGGCTTACGTAGCACCTTCCGCCAGTTCTATTACGACTTCTAACAGAAATGTTCTAAACATACGCAAGCCCTTCCGCTTTCCAGCGCAAGGGCTTTTTATTTTAAAACGCAAAAAGGGGAGGATAATAATGGACAAAGGGCCGAAATAACAATTTGGTAAAGAGAACCAGTTATCCTGTATTGAATATACTAAAAAATTATCATAATCCCAGTATTGCCGATAATTTATAACTTCGCGCCATGCATTACGTTACAGTAGAAGGGCTTACCAAATCTTTTGGGACCAAACCATTATTCAAAGACATTTCTTTTCACATTGAAGAAGGGGATAAAATAGCGCTGGTGGCGCTTAACGGAACAGGAAAGTCCACCTTGCTCCGTATTTTATGCGGCAAAGATACCCCTGATAGTGGTAAAGTCTGGATCCATAAAGACGTAACCGTTGTAATGCTGGAGCAACAAACCGGCTTTGATCTGTCAAAAACAGTGATCGAAAATATCTTCAATCATAATAACCCGGTTCTGAACGCTATTAAAGAATACGAGCTATTGACTGAAGAAGGACATGAACCGGATCTGGACAAGCTCACAGACGCCATCGCCAAAATGGACGAGTTGAATGCCTGGCACTTCGACAGCAAAGTAAAACAGATATTAGGTAAACTTAATATACACAACCTGGATCAACCCGTTGGGTCCCTCTCCGGTGGCCAGCAGAAAAGGGTGGCACTGGCTAAAGTGCTGATCGAAATCGGGTTTGAACATAAGCACGTACTGCTTATTATGGATGAACCCACCAACCACCTCGATGTATCCATGATCGAGTGGCTGGAAAATTATCTTGACCAGGAAAGAGTAACCCTGCTCCTCGTTACGCACGACCGCTATTTTCTGGACAGTGTATGTAACGAAATTATGGAACTGGACAGGGAGCAGCTTTTTATATACAAGGGGGACTATGAGAACTACCTGGAGAAAAAAGCCGCCAGGGAGGAAAGTGAGAAATCCAGTGTGGATAAGGCCCGTAACCTCTACCGTAAGGAACTGGAATGGATGCGGAAGCAACCTAAAGCCCGTACCACCAAATCCAAATCCCGCCAGGATGCGTTTTATGAAGTAAAGGAAAAAGCCAGCACAAAGGTAGCGGAGCAACAGCTGGAGCTGAATGTAAAGATGACCCGCCTTGGAGGAAAGATCCTTGAACTTAAAAAGGTGTATAAATCTTTTGGGGATCTGAAAATCCTGAAAGGAATGGATTATACCTTTAAAAAAGGGGAACGTGTAGGCATTGTCGGGAAAAATGGCGTGGGTAAATCTACTTTCCTGAATATGCTTTTAGGCACTGAGCAACCTGATTCCGGGAAGATCAATATTGGCGAAACTATCGTGTTTGGTAATTATTCCCAGACCGGGCTGGTGGTGAAAGAAGACATGCGGGTAATTGAATTTGTAAAAAATATTGCTGAAAATTTCCCTTTGGCAGATGGCACTAAAGTGAGCGCTGCACAATTCCTTGAACTATTCCTGTTCCCGGCGGAAAAGCAGTATACCTACATCTCTAAACTGAGTGGAGGCGAGAAAAGGCGGCTGCACCTGCTGTCTATCCTATTCCGCAACCCTAATTTCCTGGTACTGGATGAACCTACCAATGATCTTGATTTACCTACACTCAGCATATTAGAGAGCTTTTTACAAGAATTTCAGGGTTGTGTAATCATTGTAAGCCATGATCGTTACTTCATGGATAAATTAGTAGAGCACCTGTTCGTTTTTGAAG
>DATMSZ010000444.1:0-12456 GCA_035565175.1 Pseudosphingobacterium sp. | reverse complement strand
TGTTCGTAAAAAGGTCTTTCTAGCGAAAAGATTATTCGTGATTCAACCTTTTGATACATTAGGTAGGGAAATTGTATTTCAATTTGAAAATTAAACTATTACATGAATATTATGAAAAATTTGCAGATGTAAATTGAGATTAAACAATATAGAACAACCGAGACAAAGCCAAATCGCAGATTTCTAAGTTTTACAAAGCTAAAATGTTACGGTTATGAAAAAAGACAAAAATTATGCACTAATCACAGGTGCTACAAATGGGATAGGTTATGAATTAGCAAAAATCTTTGCTCAGAATGGATATGACCTAGTACTGGTTGCTAGGAATTTGGAAGAGCTAAATAGAACTGCAGCAGAATTATCTCAATATAATATTGAAATAGCGGTAATTGCTAAAGATTTATTTGACAAAGATGCGCCAGCTCAGGTATATGATGAGGTAAGGCTAAAGGGGCTTATAATAGATGTACTGGTAAATGATGCAGGACAAGGAGTATACGGCAAATTTATAGAGACAGACCTGCAGAGGGAATTAAATATCGTACAGCTTAATATAAACGCTTGCGTAATGCTGACGAAGTTTTTTTTGAAAGATATGCTTCTACGCGGCAACGGTAAGATATTAAATCTTTCATCTATCGCTGGTAAAATGCCAGGCCCTTATCAAGCTGTATATCACGGAACAAAAGCCTTTGTGCATTTCTTTAGCGAGGCGATACATAATGAGGTATCTGATAGTGGAGTTACTGTTACATCCTTATTACCCGGTGCGACCGATACAGATTTTTTCCGAAAAGCAAATATGGAAAATGCCAAAATTGTACAGAAAGGGCAGCTAGAAGATCCTGCTACTGTGGCGAAAGATGGCTATGAAGCGCTGATGGCTGGAAAGGATATGGTAATATCGGGCTTTAAAAACAAGGTACAGGTGGGGATGAGTAATGTCATGCCGGATAGTAAAGTAACCGATAAAATGGGAAAGAACCAAGAACCTTTAATAAAAGAAAGTAAGAACCGCAAATGAAAGATATCATTCTTATTCATGGAATGTTTCAAAATCCAATTAGTTGGACCGCATGGGAACGATATCTTGGAGACTTGGCTTTCAATGTGAAGCATTAGCTTGACCGTTCCATGAAGGCGAACCATCCCATTTAAGAAATCATCCTCCCAAGGGCTTGGGTGGCTTACAATTAGATGATGTAGTGACCGATTTGGAGACGAAATTATTAAAGTTTGATAAACCTATTTATCATACATTTCAAAAAAAAATGTAAAAAAATAATGTCCCTTTTCCGGGTGACACCCGCCTTGTTTCGACGAGGCTTATAACGTCTTATCTTAAAATAAGCAGACAACAGTATACACAAGATGGCGAAATACGTTCTTTCGCTTTAAAAACGAACCTATATTAAAGATGCACTTGGAAGAAGCTAAGCGCATTGAGAAGCTTTTAAATTAATTGTTAAAGTTTAATCTATTTATTATGCCAGAACTACCTGATCTGCAAGTAAGAATCTAGGAACATAGGTGTCTCATTTGTCATTAAGGCGGGTACTGTCTTTTTCTACGCTATCAGTATTCATGGGATACATTTTCTCAGATATCGTAGAATCACTTGCGCGAGGCGCATTGATAGTATCGGCATCGAATTGCTGTTCTACGTCGTCTGGTGATTGGCTGTCGCAACCGCAACCTCCGATTAAGTTTGTAGCCAATAGCATTAAATAAAAAGGTACATTTTTCATTCGTATATAATTAGTTCGTTTATTCATTTTTATCTCTAAAGCTCGTATTATTTTTTTCTGTTCAACTATTGTTCCACATCTTTCTCGCCATATAAGGATTATTGGACTGATTTTTAAGGTGTACTAAATTTTATATACGGTTGTAAATATTGCCTTAATAAATGTTGGAATTTATTGAATTTTTCGATGAACTCTTGGCTAATGGCTGTAAAATGGATTGGCAAGGATATTGGTCTTTTAGGGTAATACAATTAGTTATTCTCACGGGGAGGCGCTGAGATAAATTGATAGAAACAAAGATTAAGCAAAATTTTAATAAAACAGATAATGTTTTCCAATAAGAATAGTAAAATAAATGTAGATGTAACAGGTACTGGTCAAATTGAAACGCTCGATGTATTACGGCAAGGGGACGTGTTTGTGATTAATTTAAAAGGAGATCAGTTATCCATCATAAAAACGAGTGGCAATGAATGGCGTTTAGTAAACGGGGTGGCAGATCAAGAAAGTGTTAACAATATTGGCAACGCGCTAAAAACTCATTTTGGGTTATAACATATAAAGAAAAATTATAGATATCTATAAGATCATGGTACGAATATGAATAAAAACGAACGCTTTATAAATATTTATAAAGCGTTCAAAGTGTTGCTAAAATGTCTAACTCCAGATGCAAGGTGGTTATTCCGCATCCCGCAATGCCTTTATCTTGTCGTGCGAGAGTTTTAATTGCTGGCGTTGTCTTGAAATAAGCATACGTGTATCAGCGGGTAAATCTTCCATCTCTTCTGCGGAAGCATATGCTTTTTGCGCAGCATCTTCTCCTCCTTCACAGTTAGATAAAACGGTTTTTCGATCATTACCACCAAAAAAAGCTTTAACATCCATCCATGCACGATAGATTTTGCCGCTGGTCGTTGTACCGGTATCAACGGCTTCCCCTGCAGCCCGTACCTGTGCGGCTAAATCTGTACAGTATTGGCGGCTTTCAGCAATCATGTCCCTAAATAATGCTTGGAGATCAGCATCTTTTTCATCTAATTCTCCAATTGCTTTCTCATAACCGGCAATCCGGTCGTTGTTGATTTGAATCAAGTCATTCAAGACATTTGATTTTACTGCTACATTTTCCATATTCTATCGTTTTTATGTTAGATCTAATTGTTACTCGTCGCTATTAGCATTCAATTGTATGTCTTCCTGTGGAGGATAATGATTTAATCTTCTAGTTATTTTTCCTCGGCTAACAGTCATACAGAATCTTATGACAATTACCTTAATTTTCATGCCTATTATAACGAGTAACCTAACACGACGTTACTTGTGCTTTAGAAATACTGATTCACTAATTGTCGGGAAATTAAGGACGTCTAAATACTACATTTCATACAGGTCTATACCTTTTTTAGTACACTATTAAAATGTTGCCAAAAAAGATTTTCTGTAATGACGTTATAGAATGTGTATAGGAGAGAGGTGTCTGAAATATCAAGACAGCATCAGGTGTTTTGAACACTAGGGGCTGCCAGCATGAAATTGATTACATTGTTCAGGCGTAGGCTGTAGGTTCTGAAGTATTATTTATGTATTCGTTAATAAAGAAAGAAGAGCCCAGTTGGGCTCTTCTTTCTTTATTGTTGTTTTTCAATCCATTTTCTAGCATTTACAAACGCTGCTATCCATGGCGATACTTCATCGTTCCTTCCTTTTGGGTAATTAGCCCAGTGCCATTGGAAGAGGGAACGTTCAATATGTGGCATCATAACTAAATGACGGCCACTTTCATCACACAGCATCGCGGTGTTATAATCGGAGCCATTTGGATTAGCAGGGTATGTCTCATACCCATATTTAGCCACAATACGGTATTGATTTTCGCTATATGGAAGCTGAAACTTTCCTTCTCCATGCGAGATCCAGACACCTAGCGTACAGCCTGCAAGGCTCGATAACATGACAGAATTATTTTCTTGTATGGTTAAGGATGTAAAACCACTCTCATGCTTATGGCTCTCATTATGGAGCATTTTAGGTTTTTCTTTATGACCTGGGTTTATAAGACCTAATTCTATAAAAAGTTGACAACCGTTACATATGCCTACTGACAAAGTATCTCTTCTGTTAAAAAACTTTTCCAGTGCTATGCGGGCTTTTTCATTATACAGAAAGGCACCTGCCCAACCTTTTGCTGAACCTAACACATCCGAGTTAGAAAAGCCACCCACCGCACCAATAAACTGAATGTCTTCCAACGTTTCTCTTCCGGAAATTAAATCAGTCATATGTACATCTTTCACATCAAATCCTGCTAGGTACATCGCGTTAGCAAGCTCTCTTTCAGAATTACTTCCCTTTTCTCGAATAACAGCTGCTTTTGGTCTTGGCTTGCTACCATCTATTGTTGGTTTTTTTCCATCAAAGTGAAGTGGAAATGTGTATTTTAAAACATGATGTTTATAATGCTCAAAACGTTCTTTTGCTTTTGCTTGCCCACTTTGCTTTTGATCTAATAAATAAGATGTTTTAAACCAGATATCTCGTAAATGATCAATGTCAAAATTAAACTCGTCCTTAAGGTTTTTCAATTGAAGCGTGGCTTGATTGCTTACCTTACCAATTAGATGGAAAGCTACGCCTTTTTCAGTAAGTACATCAGCTACGCTTTCGTCTGCCTGAAATACCAAGCCTATGTTTTCTGCAAACAATACTTTGATGGTATCCTCTTCTCCCAAGCTAGTGAGATCAATTTTAGCTCCCAAGTCACGATCGGCAAAACACATTTCCAGGAGTGTGGTAATCAAACCGCCGCTGCCTATATCATGCCCTGCTTGAATATGCCCGGATTTTATGAGCTCCTGTATAGCATTAAATGCATTTTTAAACTGAAGAACATCTAAAATATCTGGTGTATCGGAGCCAATACGGTTAAGGATTTGAGCAAACGAGGAACCTCCTAGTTTATAATCATCTGCCGATAGATTTATGTAAAAAATAGAACCACCATCTTTTTGCAAAACAGGTTCTACTACGGCTCTAATGTCATCACAATGAGCTCCGGCAGAAATAATAACCGTTCCTGGAGCTATTACCTCCTGATTTGGATATTTCTGTTTCATGGAAAGAGAGTCTTTCCCTGTAGGGATATTAATTCCTAATGCGATTGAAAATTCAGAACATGCTTTTACCGCTTCATAAAGGCGAGCGTCTTCTCCTTCGTTTTTACATGCCCACATCCAATTTGCGGAGAGTGATACACTCTGTAAGCCATCTTTAAGTGGTGCCCATACAATATTAGATAAAGCCTCTGCTATGGCATTGCGGCTGCCTGCCGCGGCATTAATTAATGCCGATAGGGGAGAATGGCCTACTGATGTTGCAATACCATCTTTACCTTGAAAATCAAGAGCCATTACACCACAATTATTTAAAGGTAATTGCAGCGGACCTGTGCATTGTTGCTTCGCGACACGACCGCCCACACAACGGTCAACTTTGTTTGTTAACCAGTCCTTACAAGCTACTGCTTCTAATTGTAGCAGATGTTCCAAATAGTCATTAAGATCATTTATATGATATGTGATCTTTTGGTAGGTACGGTCAATAGTCTTATCGTCCATCACCGTTTTTGGCGAACTACCAAACATATCTTCCAACGCAAGGTTCATTGGAGTAGCTCCATTTTTTTGAGAAGCAATAGTAAAGCGATGATCACCAGTTACCTCTCCAACAATATACATTGGCGACCTTTCTCGATCAGCAATTTTTTTTAATACGTCGATATTTTGATCTCCAATTACAAGGCCCATTCGCTCTTGTGATTCATTGCCGATGATCTCTTTAGCAGATAGGGTAGGGTCACCTACCGGAAGCTTATCTAAATCGATTTTGCCGCCGGTGCTTTCAACGAGCTCCGAAAGACAATTTAGATGTCCTCCAGCTCCATGATCATGTATAGAGACGATTGTGTTATGATCACTTTCTACTAAGCCACGAATAGCATTTGCTGCACGTTTCTGCATTTCTGGATTAGAACGTTGAATGGCATTTAACTCTATTCCTGAGCCAAAGGCGCCTGTATCTGTTGAAGAGACAGCAGCACCCCCCATGCCAATTCTATAGTTTTCACCACCAAGTACAACAATTTTATCGCCGGAAGAAGGCTCTTGCTTTTTTGATTGATCAGCCTTTCCATACCCCACTCCACCTGCTAACATGATGACCTTGTCAAAACCTAGTTTGCGAGCATCTTCTTCATGTTCAAAGGTAAGTACTGAACCTGTAATTAATGGTTGTCCGAATTTGTTTCCAAAATCAGAAGCCCCATTAGAAGCTTTAATTAGAATATCCATTGGAGTTTGATATAACCAAGGTCTTTCTTCCATTGCTTCTTCCCAAGGCCTGTTTTTTTCTAATCTGGAAAAAGAAGTCATATAAACCGCGGTACCTGCTAAGGGCAAAGACCCTTGACCTCCTGCTAGACGATCACGAATCTCTCCGCCAGACCCTGTTGCTGCACCGTTAAAGGGCTCTACGGTTGTAGGGAAATTATGTGTCTCCGCTTTTAACGAGATAACCGAATCAAACTCTTTTACCTGATAATAATCGGGTTCATCAGCCCTTTTAGGTGCAAACTGCTGAACTTTAGGTCCCTTTATAAAAGCAACATTATCTTTATAGGCAGAAACAATTGTGTTCGGATTTTCCTCAGAAGTTTTGCGGATCAGTTTGAATAATGATAGCGGTTTCTCGTCGCCATCAATAATGAATGTGCCATTAAATATTTTATGGCGACAGTGCTCGGAGTTTACTTGAGAAAAACCGAAAACTTCTGAATCAGTAAGTTTTCGTCCCAACTGCTCTGCGAGTTTATTGAGATACTCAACTTCCTCTTCGCTGAGGGATAAGCCTTCTTGCTTATTATACGCAGCAATATCTGCAATCTCTAGGATAGGTTCGGGTTGAATATTAATAGTAAATATTTCTTGACCTAATATCGAATACTTTTGAAAAAGCATATGGTCATACGCGTCAAAAGTTGGTTCTACTTGCTGAAATTCTTCTATCCGGATAATGTCGGAAATCCCCATATTTTGAGTGATTTCTACTGCATTTGTACTCCAAGGAGTAACCATTGTTGCACGTGGACCGACATAAAAATTAGTCAATAGGCTCTCTTGAAGCAAGGATGAACCTCCGAATAACCAGTTTAATTTAGCAATTTCTTCGTCGGTTAATTGTCGCTCTATCTGTAAAGCAAAAATGTTACGTTGAGGGGTTTGAAAGAAAAAAATCATGTTGTTCTTTAGAAGTCACAAATTTAGATAAAATTGCTTTTATATCCAATTCAATGAAACATATAAAAGCAATTTTATAGCGCTTTATGGTGAAATCTACTCGTTATTTCGCGAACGTTGAGCGGCTATCACAACCTTAATTTGTTGGAAATTATCTTCTGGAGTTGCATCCATAAATATTCCGTTATCAAGTTCAACAGCCGCAATGTCTTTACTGTTATCAATTGGAAGTATAAGCTCGGTTTGATTTGACTGCCAAACCTTTGGCGTATAGTGCTGCTTGGTTTGTGAGCCGTCCGTGTAATGAATAATTAAATCGAACGGAATAGCAAATCCACCGGTATTCAATATTGTCGTGCCATTTTCTTTGATATCTTTAACTTTGAGATCTATATAGTTATTACTAAAATACCAATTATTCCAAAACCAGTTTAACGGTTGTTCTATTGCGGCATTGATACTATAAAAATAATCCCAAGGGGTAGGGTGTTTACCGTTCCATATTTCAATGTATTTCCTGAATGCGCTCTTAAATGTTTCTTGGCCCAATAAATCTTGCAGCGCTAACAATGCCAAAGAGGATTTGCTGTAGGCATTTGTACGATAGGCGCTCCCGGAAACTTGGGACGATTGGGAAATAATGGGTTGATCTTGTTCCGCAGACGGATCCTTAATATAATCTTTAACACGATAAATTTTGAATATACTATCCGCTTTCTCCGCACCGTATAAACTTTTACCAATCATATATTCAGATATCGTCGCCCAACCCTCATCCATAAAAGCATAACGGGTTTCGTTGATGCCCATATAAAAAGGAAAATAAGTGTGCGCTATTTCGTGATTTTGTACCCGCATGGCATTATATGGATCAGAAATACTGATATCGTTAACCATCATGGGGAATTCCATGGCTGAAAAACCTTGAAATATGGTCATTTTGCTATATGGGTATGGAATAGCCGGCCATATGGTAGAATACCAGTTTAACGTATAATTATTCCATTTTACTGAATTAGGGTAATCTTCGGCATCGGGGCTATAAGCTGCTTGTGTGCTAGCTCTTCTTCTTGTTTTAGGATCTACTATTGTGCTACTAGCATCCCATTCATAATGATTGCTTACTGCGAATGCAACATCAGGAACGTGTTGGGCAGTAAATCTCCATTGATTCCAACTATTTTGCTTGGTCACGTTGCCAGAAGCCATTTCTTGTGTGGAAGCTATTTTGACAACCTCTTCACGCTGCATTGATTGTCTTAAACGTTCAACGATGGGTGCTTGTAACACTTCGTTCGGATTTTGAAGTTCGCCAGTAGCCCAAACAACGTAATTGTTTGGTACACTTACCTTTAAGTCGTAATCATTGAAATCATTGTAAAACTCAACCTGACCATTATGTTGAAGCATATCCCAACCATTATAGTCATCATATACGGCAATACGTGGATAGGCATACGCAACAAAGAAAGTGGTACTGTCTATTCTACCTTCGCGATCACTTTTTTTCGATAAGGGATAGTCCCAATGAAGTAAGACTTGCATTTCTCTGTTTGGATTGACTGCCTTTTTTAATTGTATGGCGGCTACGGTACCCCATTCCTTGCCATCTATATTATAGCTTTCTCCATCAATTATCAGTTTGCTGATGTGGAGTCCTTGTGTAATGAAGTCTTCGTCTGGAATAGTGTTTCTAAAAACCCCTTGTTTATGCACATTATTCACAAAATTAAAAACCAACTTGTCTAATGTATCAGGGCTGTTGTTGGTATAAGTTATTTTTTCTTCACCTCGAATGGTGCCTGTTTTTGGATCCAGTTGGATATTTAAATCATACTTTCCTTGATTTTGCCAATAATTTTGGCCCGGCAAACCATTTTCCGTTCGAGATCCTTTATTTATTGCTGCTTTAATATTTCGAGGTGTATAAAGATTTTGTGCAATTAGAGGATAACTCATCACGAGCCATAGAAGGAGTAACAGGATGCTGTGCTTCATTTTTTACAATCTTTTTATTTTTTACTCCAACTATTATTATTCGGCGTTGCGTCCATAAATATCCCTCCATCAATACTTAAGCTTTTGATTCGCTTTTTATTTTTAAGAGGAATCACTGCCTTTTGCATATCTGCTTTCCAGATAGATGGGGATTGATGAATGGTTTCTTGGCTTCCATCTTCATATTCAATATAAATATCAAATGGAATGGCAAAACCGCCGATGTTTTGCAGGGTCACGCTATCACTATTTACGTTTATAACGGCGAGATCGATATAATGATTAGAAAAGAACCAATTTTGCCAAAACCAGTTCAAATCTTGATTAGCGCCGACGTTGATCGAATTAAAAAAGTCCCACGGAATAGGATGCTTGCCATTCCACAAACTCATATAGTGATGTAGGGCTTTTTTAAATAGTTCATCACCCAATAAATCTTTTAATGCCAAATAGGCCAAAGATGGCTTTCCGTAGGCATTATGCCCATATCCATAACCTGCTAATTGTGAAGACATGGTAATGATTGGCTGATCTTCTTCTGATGAAGGGTTGGTAATATAAGGGCTTACTCTAAATTTTTTATAAAAATTATCTGCCTGTTCTTTTCCGACTTCATCTATGCCAATTAAATATTCAAGAGTAGTTGCCCAACCTTCGTCCATATACGCATAACGAGTTTCATTGATGCCCATATAAAACGGAAAAAAAGTATGTGCTACTTCGTGATCTTGAATTAATCTGGCAAGTCGAAAATCACTAGGTACGGATGTATCATTTACCATCATAGGAAATTCCATGTCGGCGAAACCCTGAACGGCAGTCATTTTTGAGTAAGGGTATGGAATACCAGGCCAATTAGCGGAAAACCAGGCGAGTGCATAATTATTCCATTCCACCGAATGTTCGAAGTCTTTAGCGCTATCGCTATAAGCAGCCTGTGTGCTTGCTCGCCTTTTTGTTTTAGTATCGACCATAACACTACTAGCGTCCCATTGATAATGATTACTTACGGCAAAGGTGATATCGGGTATATTTTTAACACTAAATTCCCATGTGTTCCAATCCTTTGCAAGCGTTACCTGTCCCTTTTTCATCTCTTCAGTAGTGGCAATCTTAATTACATTATTACTGGTATAAGATTTTCTAAGACGCTCGGCTATTGCCGGCTTTAATACCTGTTCTGGATTTAGGAACTCTCCAGTAGCCCAAACTACAAAATTTTTAGGGACCCATACGCGGAAGGTATAATCATTAAAATCATTGTAAAATTCCTGACGCCCATTATGAGGTAACATATCCCATCCGTTATAGTCATCATAAACAGATATGCGGGGATATGAGTAAGCTACAAAGAAAGTTGTACTATCAATTTGCCCTTCACGGCCACTTTCTTTCGATAAGGGATACTCCCATTCGATATAAAGCTTGGTTTGGCTTTTTGGCAATAAGGGCTGCTTGAGGATGATTTCTGCCTCTGTTCCCCAAGGGTTGGCATCAACAGGATAAGTGTTTTCTCCAACGCGGAGCTGATAAATACGTAGTCCACTTGTTAAAAAGTCCTTGGAAGCGTTACTCGATCGAATAGCGCCAGGTTTATGAAGATTATTAACAAAACGTATCACTATTTTATGCAGGGTATCTGGACTGTTATTGGTGTAATAAATATTTTCTTTGCCGCTCACTAATTTACTTTGTGGATCAACTTTGATATCCATGTCATACTTTCCATGATTCTGCCAATAATTTTTACCTGGAACGCCACTTTTAGAGCGGGTTTCATGCGCATAAGCGGCCTTTATATTTCGAGGTTGATAAAGTTCTTGCGCCAGGCTCGCCTGTATGAATAGAAAAAGAAATGTCGAGAATAAATAAACGTAATGCATGCTTAAAAGATGAAATGATCAAGGTGAATTCTACAACTAAGATAGGAAAAAGCCTAATATTTTGCTAAAGCAGGCCAGGAAAAGGAGCTATTTAAGCAGCCTGGTCAGCGCTTCCTATTAAATTTGCTTGGAAAAAATTGATGCAGCTTCTTCATCTTGATATTGTTTTATTAGCGAGTTAAGTTCTTTCTTAAGATCGGTAATAAGTGTTTTTTGCTCATCTTGCCCATATAAATTATGAAGTTCGTGTGGGTCGCGCTGGAGATCATATAGCTCCCATGAGTCTTTGCCACCATAAAATCGAATTAACTTATAACGTTCTGTGCGTAAACCGAAATGTGGATAGACGTGATGGGGTTGCGGAAATTCGTAATAATGGTAATAACTCGCTTTCCTTGTGTTTACATTTTGACCGTTTGCCTTAAGCACAGGTAAAAAAGACTTTCCTTGAATATCTTCAGGGATCTTTACTCCGGCAATTTCAAGTAATGTAGGTGCCCAATCAATGTTCAGCATATGCTGATTGATACTTGTACCCGCTTGGATTACACCAGGGTAGCGAATCACAAATGGCGTACGCAGTGATTCTTCATAAATAAAACGTTTGTCGAACCAACCATGTTCCCCCAAGTAAAACCCTTGATCGGAACCATAAATTACAATTGTATTTTCAGCCAAGTCATTTTGATCCAAATAATCCAATAATTTACCAATATTCCGGTCTAAACCGTTCGCCGTTGCTAGGTAGTCTTTAAGGTAACGTTGATATTTCCACTCTACGAGAGATTTACCACTTAATTTTTTATTATCAAAATCTTTGCTGATTTTATTTTCATAATAGTCGGTAAAGACTTTTTTCTGTTCTGGAGTAAAGCGGTTATATATACCATTTCTTTCATAGTCGGCATGTATCTTAAGATCTTCTTTCAAACGCATTGTCTTATCAATGGTCATATCTTGATCGGCGGCGGCCTGCCTTCCTTCATATTTGTCGTAAAAAGTTTCAGGAAGGGGTAGATCATTGTCATCATAAGCCCCTAAATCTTGTAAGTCGGGTAACCACTCCCGGTGCGTAGCTTTTTCTCCCACTACCAAAAAGAATGGTTCATCATCTTTTCGTTTATCTAACCAAGCAGTGGCTAATGTTGTTATAATATTTGAAACATATCCTTCGAATCGAGTTGTGTCGTTGTTTTGATTGATAAAATCCGGATTATAATAATGCCCTTGACCAGGAAGAATGTTCCAATAATCAAAAGCGTCGCCAGGAAGCGTGCCAAGATGCCATTTACCGATCCAGGCAGTTTGGTAGCCACCTTCCTTTAATAATCTAGTGAAAAGTTGTTGATTTACATCAAACTTACCTTCATTTCCTTTATAGCCATTCTTGTGGCTATACTTACCTGTGAGCAAACTTGCCCTGCTGGGGCCACATATGGAATTTGTTACCAGAAAATTTTTAAAAACCGCGCCTTCTTTTGCGATACGATCTATATTTGGCGTTTTCGCTATTTTATTTCCATATGCGCCGAT
>DATMSZ010000443.1:0-5631 GCA_035565175.1 Pseudosphingobacterium sp. | reverse complement strand
CATCTTTGTTCCTCCTTAGCGCTCTTTGAAGAATCAGATATTAGTGGGCTAATAATAGTTAGCTTATTCTTTGTGTACGTTTAAGAAGTGACTTTTAATGTTCTCGATATATCTTTTATCGGTTCAAGCCCCGCATCTAAGCCAATGCTGTAAAGTGGGCGCTTGAACCTTCTAAAAGAAAGATATCCTTTGCAATTGAACAATAATCGCGGCGCCTTATTGTTCATTCCCACATCGGAGCTCCTAAAACCATAAAACTAAAACTATTAGCAATATTACTAATTATTTTAGCTTTTAGCAAGAAGTATTTAATCATTCCCGCACTTCTTTCATTTGCTATTTAAGGAAATTCTTTCATAAGGCTAACACAGTATTCGGATCATGAAACACGGATCTTTCTTAATATCAACAACAAAGAGAAGGTCAATGCGGCCATAATAAAATAACAAATGGCCAGGGTGCTTTGATTATTTACATTCAGCAAGTTCACCGTGCCATAGCTTAACACAGAAGTAATAAGGTAAGCGCCACCACTCGTAATGCCGCTTGATATACCCGCATTTTCGGGAAAGCGGGTTAAACAAAAAGTAAAGTATACATTATATATAAATCCAGCGCATATATGCATAGCCAAAACAAATAACATGAGCACATAAATACTGGAAAAAAAGCTACCAATCAGAAACATCAGCAGCGCAATAGAACATTGAGCAAAATTTGCAAACTGCAGCTTTGCCAACAGCGGTTTTTTTGTTAAAAATTTGGCTAACATGCCACCAACAAAAAGTCCCAGACCTGAAATCAAGGCACAGTATCCAGTTGCTATTGATGAGAAATGGAAATGTTCTTCAATAATAAAGGGTGCCGTCATCCCAAAAATCAATACCATTGCATAACTTGTACCCAGTACAAAAAGTCCAAGTGAAAAATCGTATGTACCTAATACTTTACGATAATTTTTTATAATGACAGGAACATGAAAAGATTGAACCGTTCGCATGGCCTCGCCACAGAATATCCATTCTAACAAAAGGGAAAAAAGTGCATAAAAGCCTACAAAATAAAAATTGGAGGTCCATCCCCAGTATGATTGCAGATACCCACCTAGAAATGGAGCTGTAATCGGACCGAGTGACCATACGACTGACAGTAGCCCCATATAATGCTTAAGCTTATCACCTGAGTAGATATCAACTAAAAACGCCCTTTTTGCAACTACTATAAAAGCAGTTAATACGCCCTGCAACATACGCATCGCATAGAGAAACAGCAAGTTATGCACAGAAGCTATTAGAAAATTACTGAAGGCAAATAACAATAAGGCACCTAACACAACTTTATACCTACCATAACTGTCTACTAAGCTCCCTGCTACAAACATGGTTATGCCATAGCTGATCAGAAAACAGGAAAGCGTTAGCTGTATACCGGCTGCTGTCGTATGAAAGGCCGATTGCATATCGGGAAAGGACGGTATATAAATATCCGTCACCAAACCAGATAAAGGAATTAAAATAAAAGTAGAAAGCGTACTTATTTTTTCATATTTACTATTATATAACTTCATGGTATCCCTTATTTTATCGACACAAAACTAGCATGCCTAAGAGAAGTGAAAAATAAGCAAATCAAATATTAGTTAATCAAATCAAACATCAGCCAGTAATAAACTCCGGTAATTTCTTGGGCTCTTGCCTGTTTTTCTTTTGAAGAAATTATTAAAATGCTGAGGATATTCGAAACCAAGGCTATAGGCAATTTCGGCTATACGCCAATGACTGTACTGCAACAAATCGAGTGCTTCTTGTAGAATTCTCTCCTGAATAAGATCACTGGTGGTTTTGCCAAAATAGGAACGTAAACAATAATTTAAGTGATTTACATGCACTTGTAGTTGGTGGGCATAATCGGCGGGGGTTTTCAGCACAAGCGCATTGTCGGGCGATTCTATTGGGAATTGTTTTTCTAAAAGATCGATAAACCTATTTACCAAATCGCCCTCCGAAACCCCTTTTTCAATCTCGCCAGAGGCCATCCGCAATTTTATAGTTGTATAAGCGATCAATCTCAGAAAATCTTCGATAACCTGCTTTTTATACACAAAATCGCTATTGTATTCTTTCAACATCCACTCAAAATATTGAGCAATCAACTCATATTGTTCGTTTTGTAAAAAAATAAAAGAATAGATATCGTTACGAAATAGCTTAAATAGGTTCGACAAAGCCTTTCTTAATTCATTGCCTATAAAAAGATCATTGAACAAACATACATAACCTTTCTGCATGGGCGATACATTTTCCCAACCGAAACGTACATTAGTGTTCGAAAAAAAGATTGCCGGCTGATCTATTGTAATAGTTCCTTTATCAGTGTGCAGTATGGCACTTCCCTGCGTTAAACAGATCTTATAATAATCTTTACGGGAAAAATGTAGACTCGCATAACAGTTATTACGTTTTAATACATTAAAATGAGCATTTTTCCCATTAGAATCTTTCAGATCATCCGGCAGCTTTCTACACGACCTTCTATAATACTCCTGCAATGTTTCCGCTTTCTCCATCATCAAAAAATTAATCAATTCAAAGATAGTGAAAAATCATTCAAGACATCAATGGAAAGAATTGACCTGGCTCTTCTTGAAATCTACGGCTGCACTTTTAGATTTCCAATGTTTAAGGCGGAGCGTTTTGTCCAAAAAAAGATCGCTAAGCACACGCATACTAGCGGAAGTACCGCTCCAAATTCATCTATAAAAAATTTAGTATTACCGGTATCTTTAGTAAGAGGGGTTAAAATAGCTTGTATAATTAAGTTATGACTTGCATGTAATAACACAGCTGTCCATAAACTTCCGGATCGTATACGGAACCACGTGAAAACAAAACTAATACTTATGACCATGACGGTAAAACAGCTCAGTCCATACCAAGCAGGTGTACCAGTATTATAATCTGCAAAAATCAATATTGGATAATGCCATACAGCCCATATAATACCTGTTATAATGGATGTTTTGGTATAACTCAAGCTTTTGTATAGTTCAGGAACCAAAAAACCACGCCATCCAATTTCTTCACCAAGTGCAGACGCCATAGAAGCCGGCAAACCATAAATGCCCATCAATATACAATATAAAATGATGGCCAACTCATCGTTCAGTTTATCAAAACCAAATGCCAGAGAAAACTTTTCAACAAACTCGCCATTATAGAATTTTCCAAAACCCGCTAACCAGATTATTAAATAAGCAAGCAATGCATATAATAAAGGAATTAAGTAACTCCAAACTTGAAGCCTTGTTTCACCCCACTGCCATCCAAGCAAAGAAACCTTTCTTTTTAAAATCACCGATGTAATAATTGCAGAAATCCCGGGGCACCACATAAGTCCAGTGGCGTACCTCCCATTTCCACCGCTAATTTTTCCTGTATGAATAATCAAAAAATAGAAGATTGAGCTGAGCGCAAATGTGATAAGCAAAAATATAGTTATTGCTTTGCGACTTTGGGTTGGTGTATGCTCCATAAAAGCGGATTTAGTTTTATAATAAAAGTATGTGAAGATATAGGTAAGAATTTAAAAGAAATAAACGCCGGTATGATAAAAACGCCTTAGCCGCTAGTTTCTATTTGGTTCTTATTTCTGGATATTAACTGTAAGTAACCAAAACTGCTGCTTATCCAGCGCTTGCTGAGGCTTGGAACCATAGTTAAATGACACTCCTACCGATAAATCCATGTTATTGACATTTTCTGCGGCTGTCAAAATAAAATAATCAAAACTTCCCCTGAAAAAATGCGTATAGTTTTCCTCGTATGCCGTTGTATTAAGAAGATCATACCACTGATCATAATTAAAAGTGAAGGCCCAGGTTTTAATAGGTTCTGTCATAAGGGCTCTCCGCTTATTGCCTGCTAAACTATATTGTGCTTTTAAAACTGGCCTTAAAATAAAACCTTTCTCACCTTTGTCTTTAGCAGAAAAATTTTGCTGTATTTCAGTACCTCCTGATAGGAACGCAAAATGAATTAACCGTTTATTTGATGAGAGCGTGTTGGTCGCTAAATTCAAACCCTTCTCACCTGAGCGGAAAGGTAAGGCATCTATATTTAAAGCCAACGAATGAACAGTATCCATCCTATCCATTATGTACTTTAATGTAGGAGAGAAAAACCAGCGGGTAGTGGTTGTCTTCTCCTGATTTCTCTTTACTTTGGAGTACAATACTGATGCAAATCCAGCCTGCCAATTATGTTGTTCTTCATCTACCAAAGTGTTACGGTGATATTCACCAAATATTTTCCCGCCTCTCCATTGCTCAGGACCATAAGCAATGCCGCCATCCACCAAGAAGGAATGATCTTTATTTTTAGGAAAAGTCATCTGAAATTGAACCGGTGCATTTTTGCCGTCTAGTGTATTAAATGACTGTCTAAATTCTAATCGATCAAAGAAGGACCTCTGCTGCGGCATGGTATCTTGAGCCATTACAGTCGTATATAAACAGGACACAGAAGAAATCAACAACAGATCTCGAAAAAGAAGGTAGGAGACTGACATAATTTATCCATTTGTTTTAGTACGAACTAGATCAATTACTTCCCCCATAATCCGGCAGCCGCTCAACTCACTTTCCGTAAAAGAAGCGGATGTTACATACGTTTTCACCAATTCGTCCAGCAGCTCTGCACACAGATTATAGGCATAGCTAGAAGGTAATAGGTTATTAAGTTTCGCCGCATCCTCCAAGTTGTCCGGATTTTCGTTAGCCTGGCCCGCTCCAATCAAAATACACTTCTTGGCTTTATACTCCTTGCTTTCATCCCTTTCCGCAAAAAAGATCTCGTTTACTCTAACATTCTTCCACCTATCCAATACTACTTTTAGATTTTTTACACGTTCCTTCCGTTGCTTTGCGATACTTTCTTTGCTAAAGGGATATGCTTTTTGTGCCATCCGTTTATCTTCTTCAGACAAGCTAGTGTTTTCAGGTATATAACAAGGTGATGCTTCTCCACTTACAAACATCCACGCTGGAAAAGAATAGTGCATAATAGATGACCGATCATGAGGAGAATAAGTCAGCCCACTTGCGGCCATTTTTCTCAGGTTATAATCAACAGTTTCTTTTGACCAATTATTGGGAGAACCTGCTAAGTAATCATACAACGTGGGCCAATTGAAGTCACAATCCGAAACAGGTGATTGATGTTCGTGGTGAAATCCCAACGCATGTCCAAATTCGTGCAGCACAATTGACTGCCAATTGTTAGGGAGTATCTTATCGAATCCTTCTAAGTTTAAAGTTATTTCGCCCGGTTTACAAAATGCTTCGTCTACGCTTTGGGTGCCTACCCACGACCAATATCCCGATTCATCAAAACCTACTCTTATTGGAGACGTATCTTGAGAAACCCACAAACGATAAGTATTCGCCTTAATATTATAACCGAAATCAAATACAATATTAGCATATTTTGTCCATTCAGCCGCTGTATCGGCTATTGCTTTATGCAAGATAACATCGCCTCCTTTAAAGCTCACCTTAAGAACACCTGTCTGCCAAAGTTTTAAATCTTCCATAACCAATTCCATTTTTTTGGGCGGCTTCCTTGTAAAACGTTT
>DATMSZ010000442.1:0-10578 GCA_035565175.1 Pseudosphingobacterium sp. | reverse complement strand
ATTCGCTGATGTGATGGAAATTAAGCGATCTTTAGTGGGTGCCTATGAGGAAGACAGGGCGGAACCTAAATACGAATTACTAAAAAAATTCGCATCTCACTATGAATTGACAATGGATGAGTTAATAAATGAAAAGATTGATGACAAATGGAAACCAAGTCCTAAAAGTGATTCCTCAAGTGTTAGAATTTTAAGTATTACCGTAAATGATGAAGAAAGAGAGAACATAGAATTAGTTCCTGTTAAAGCTAGTGCGGGTTACCTTAATGGTTATGCAGATCCAGACTATATAAGCGAATTGCCAAAGTTTAGATTGCCAATTTTTAAACAAGGCACTTATAGAGCGTTTGAATTAAAGGGAGATTCAATGCTTCCATTACTACCTGGAACTATCATAGTGAGCGAGTATGTAGAAAATTGGTCTGATATAAAACCCGCTCAAACTTATGTTATCATTTCGAAGACAGAAGGAATTGTCTATAAACGGATTGCACATAAATTTAAAGAAGATAAAGGATTAAAATTATTATCAGATAATAAAACATATGATCCTTATTGGGTTAATACTGCTGATATATTAGAAATTTGGAAAGCGAAAGCATATATAAGTACAGATTTTCCAGAGCCAACACCAGAACCAACACTAGAGACATTGACTAGCATGATGGCTCAAATGCAAAAGTCAATTAGTGGTATAAAAAGTGACGACAAATAATTAATTTTTCTTATACAAATCATTGTTATGCATCAAATTACAGTAGTTGGTTCGGGAACTATGGGAAACGGCATAGCTCATACTTTTGCACAAAGTGGTTATAGTGTATCTCTTGTTGATGTCAACCAAGAAGCTCTAAAAAAGGCCGTGTTATCAATAGAGACCAATTTAGATAGACAAATAAATAAACAAACAATTACTGAAGATGTTAAAACTACTACGCTAAACAATATTAAAACTTTTACGGATCTTCGGACTGCGACAGAAAATGCAGACCTTGTAATAGAAGCTGCGACAGAAAATTTCGAGACGAAGATTAAATTGTTCAAAGATTTGGATGATTTATGCTTACCAAAGACCATTTTAGCTACTAATACGTCTTCCATCTCTATCACAAAATTAGCATCTGTTACTTCTCGTCAGGAAAGGGTAATTGGCATGCATTTTATGAATCCCGTTCCTGTGATGAAACTGGTAGAAGTAATACTGGGGTTCTCTACTAGCGATGAAGTAACCTCCATTATTACAAAAACGGCTAAAGAACTGGGTAAGCAACCAGTTGTGGTAAATGATTACCCCGGCTTTATTGCAAATAGGATTCTTATGCCTATGATCAATGAGGCTATATATAGTCTTTACGAAGGGGTGGCAGGAGTAGAAGAAATTGACACAATAATGAAATTGGGGATGGCACATCCGATGGGACCTTTACAGCTGGCAGATTTTATTGGCTTAGACGTGTGCTTAGCGATATTGAATGTTTTGCATCAAGGTTTTGGAAATCCGAAATATGCTCCCTGTCCTTTATTGACCAATATGGTTGCCGCCAACAACCTTGGAATAAAAACAAAAATCGGATTCTATGATTATCGTAGTGGAATGAAAGATTTAAGAGTTTCATTCCGCTTTAGTACCTAATCATGTTCTTTTGAGAAAATGGTTTGACACGAACTAAGTATCAAAGCGTTCCAATTGCTTTAACAAAGTAGCAAAATCTTTCGGATATGGCGCTTCAAAGGATAGTTCAATACCATTTAAGGTGAGCGATAGTTTCTTGGCATGCAATGCGAAACGTTTCATAATCGGGAGCTCTTCTTTTTCCTTGCCTAAAGTATAACCTCTCTTTATTTGGGACAGGTACACAGGCTTACCTTTGTATAACTCATCCCCCACTATAGATGCATGCTGCGTTGCTAGATGTATTCTAATTTGGTGCATCCTTCCAGTCACTGGACGACATTCTACGAGCGTATAATGTTTAAAATAAGTTAATGATTTGAACCATGTTTCGGCAATTTTTCCATTTGCTTTGTCGATACTTACATTTTTATTACCTAGATTTAGAATAGGTAAATCTACTTTTAAGTCCTCGAAAACATGGTTTCCGCCTATAATGGCATGATATATCTTTTTAACTCTCCTTTTTTCAAATTCAATGGAGACATTTCGATAGGTTTCTGGATTTTTAGCAATTAATAGAAGGCCCGATGTTTCTTTATCTATGCGATGACAAATTTGAGCATCTTCGTGGTACTGTTTGGCCATCCTTAAAATGTTAGCTCTCCCCCCCTCCCTTTCATCCAAGGAAGAAACAAAAGGCGGCTTATTCACCACTATCAGATCATCATTTTCAAATAAAATAAGATCCTCAAATTTTGAAAATTTAAAATTAATAGATTTTTCTTCCATAGCTTGCAAAGGTAGAAAAATTACCTGAAGAAGAAATCAATAGACAACATTAAAGAATTCAAGAAAGGATGTTACTTGGTATTTAGCCGCAATATCTTTTAAAAATTAGCAAACGGCAATGCGATAAAGAAAGATGATCCCATTTCTTTCCCAGCACTCTCAGCCCAAATTTTACCATTGTGCAACTCCACAAGTGTCTTTACAATAGATAAGCCCAAACCATTACTTCCCTCTTTTCCGGTTGGAACCGAACTCAAACGAGCAAATTTCTTAAAAAGCTTTTTCATGTCCTGTTCAGACAAGCCCTGTCCTTCATCTCTAACTTCAATTAAAGCCTTATTATCCACCTCCTTAGCGATTAAACTAATCGTTGTTTCAGGATAAGCATATTTAGAAGCGTTACTAAGTAAATTTTCAAAAATTTCTCTTATTCGGATCTTATCCCCAGCAATTGGTTTCTGAACAGAGTTAACAAAAACTAGTTTCTGATTTTTTTGGTTCATGATGATCTCAAAATCAGTTAGCAGATCCTTAAATAGCGAGTCTAGCATACAAGGCTCTATTCTAAGTTTCATTTCGCCGTCTTCAATTTGAGATAGATTAAGAAGATCGTTTAAACTCGAGAGAATAAAATCAGAAGATTTTATTATGCGTTCAGTCATAGTTTGCATCCCCTTCTGCTCTTTTCCCTCTCTCTGAATCAATTGCGCATACAGTTTGATAGATGTCAACGGATTTTTGAGATCATGCACCGTCGCATTCATTAAATCCGTTTGTACCCTCACCGCATTACGGGTAGCTAATCGAAATTTCAATTCATCCATAACGATTGAGCCCAAACTACTTAACATTCCAAGTTGCTTATTGGAAGGATATTTTGGCAATGGGTCTGCAACGCACAGTGCGCCAATTTTATAACCGTCAGGCGTCAGAAGAGGTGCAGCAGCGTAGAAATTAACACCAAAAGCCTTTTTGAAATGATCAGGGTCTGCAATAATCTCTGAAGCTTCCTCTATATGATTAAACATAACAACATCGTCCTGTAAAATTGTCCAGGAGCATAGGCTATCTTCTCTATTCGTATATCGTTCAAACTGCCCCGTTGTATCCGATTTCAGAAAAACTTCCTTTTCATCTACAAAAGAAATAAATGCACTGGAAGCTTCAAATAGATCCATGGCCAATTTGGCTATTTTGTCAAAAGCTTCTTCGGGAGGAGTATTCAAAATATCATACTTATACAATTTCCTCAAACGATCATGCTCGTTCGAAGGAACTATATTAAGCTCTTTATGATATATCCCCATAGCAAATAATTATGCAGTAAAGCTATAAAAAATTTAAAACATCCCTTTGACCATCGTTTACTCTCATTTAAGATGATCTTTTTTTGACAATATGCAATATACAAAAACGAGACAGAAAACTTATGCTTGAAATTATTAAAAAAATATACTTCGAGTGAATTAATTTTGTCCCTAATGAAGCGATATTTTTTTCAACGGAAAGAACAGAAATTTACAGTTTATATCGAAATACATCTATACAAAAATGCCCCCAAAAAGTTAAACACTTTCCGGGGGCACTGCATAGGACTTCTTTTTTGTTTAGGCATCAAATTTATATCCTACTCCTTTTACCGTCGAGACGTAGTCGTCTCCTATCTTTTCCCTTAATTTACGTATATGCACATCGATTGTACGATTTGTGACAACTACTGAATCTTCCCAGATACTTTTTAAAATTGTTTCACGCGTATAAACCTTTCCTGGCTTTGAAGCCAATAAGTATAATAGCTCAAATTCTTTCTTTGCTAAAACAATTTTCTTATCGTTTTTATAAACAAGAAACGTTTCCCTGTCAATTACTAAATCAGCAATTTCGACTTTGTTCTCCAATGCTTCATCGCCTTTGCTGTTTCTTCTTAAAATAGCATTAATTCTACTAATTAGCGCCCTTGGCTTTATTGGTTTGGCAATATAGTCATCCGCACCGACATTAAAACCTGCGATTTCAGAATACTCCTCACTTCTTGCAGTCAAAAATACCATAAACGTGTTTTTAAACTCCGGCATAGCTCTCATAATTCTGCACGCTTCTATTCCATCCATTTTTGGCATCATAATATCCAAAATAATTAAATCAGGATTTACTTTTCGAGCTGTAGAAACAGCCTCTTGTCCGTTAGAAGCCGTAAACACAGAATATCCTTCACGTTTCAAGTTATACTCTATGAGTTCTAATATATCCGGTTCATCATCAACAACTAATATCTTGTATTTTGCACTGCTCATAATCAATAATTTTAGGCTAAATTATGTACTTAATTGCAAATAAAAGTTAAGCCAATATTAATAAATTGTTAATGATTGCAATTTAGTTGATAACAACTTAAAGTTATAAGTTTTTTTCTAAAAAATCAGCCAATTTATTCCCGCGAAGATTTTTTGCAACGATAACTCCATCCGGGCTGAGTAAAAATGATGCAGGAATGCTCGAAACCTTGTAAAGTTCTGCTGCCTTACTATTCCATGCCTGCAAATCAGACACATGTGTCCAAGCTAAATGATCATCTTTTATTGCCTTTAACCACGCTGATTGATTATTATCGAGTGAAACACCTAATATTGCAAAGTTTTTATCCTTATATTCATTATACTGTTTTACAATATTTGGATTTTCTTCTCTACATGGAACACACCAGGATGCCCAAAAGTCTACCAATGTATACTTACCTCTAAAATCTGAAAGTTTTACTGTCTTTCCTTTTGTGTCTAACAATTCGAAATCCGGAGCTTTTTGTCCAATACTTAAAGGTTTAAGTTCAGCCATATGAGCTACAAAGTCTCTTACAGCCTCATTTTTTGGAAATTTACTTTTAATTGCGTCAGCATATCCCATCATTTCCTGCTCGTATTCTACCGGATCTAAAGATCCTATTGCATAAAAGCCTGCTAAATTATCGATATTTTTCTGTGCGAAAGCCAACACATCTTTTGAGAATGCCTCTAAGTTTGCTTTGTATTTTATAAATAATTCATCCCGTATTTCTTTCTCTCTGCCAGGCTCTTTACCTAATCTCACTTGAAATTCGCCCTCGATTTCTTTAGAGATATTTGAATAATGATTATTTATTTCGCTAAACTTCTTTATTTTACTTGATACTTCAGATCCTTCGAGCTCGTAATTTCCGGTTGGATCCTTAAGGTTAGCGTTAAATGTAACTTCCTCCCCATTCACTAGAACAAAGAAATAATTATTGTCTCCCACTTTTAGATTATAAAACTGCGGAGACGGTGCTGTCCTTCTAAACCTAAATTTATTATCCTCATTCAAAAATGCTGAATCCACTATTTGCCCACCTTCGTAAAGAAAAACTTTCTTAATATTTTCATTATTAACTAGCGTTCCATCCAACACAAACTGATCCTTATTACTACATGCAGAAATCACTACAAGGCATAAAGCAACTATTAATTTCTTCATTTAATTGTTTTTTACGTTTCATTGTTCCTACATATAAGACATAGGCATTCATAATAGGTTTAAAGGCAAAAGCTAAGAAATCATATTCCTTACCTTTTGTAGCGCCATTGTTAAACCAGCTAAATCTTTTCCCCCAGCTGTAGCAAAAAATGGTTGCCCACCGCCGCCGCCTTTTATTTCCTTCGCTATTTCCCTTATTGTTTTGCTGGCATCAAAACCACGTTCATTAATTAGATTTTCAGAAATCATTACGGCCAGATGCGGTTTATTTTCGATATTCGCACCAAGAACCAAAAATAAGTCCTTCGGTATTAAGCTTTTTAGCGCAAATGCTAAATTTTTAATAGCATCTGCATTAGGTAAATCAACCTCTTCAGCTATTAAGTTTACACCTTCCAACAGAATCGCTTTATCCATTAGAGATGTCTTTAAGAAGTGTATTTTCTCTTGTACGGATTTTTCTACCTCTTTCTTAAGTTTGTTGTTATCCTGAATTAAGGAAGTAAGGGCTACTATTAAATCTTTGGGGTTTTTAAGCACTTCCCTTAATTTGTTTAGCTGATCATGCTCCCTTCTTACATATTCCTCTGCTTGTACCCCAGTAATCGCTTCTATCCTTCGAACACCAGCAGCCACCGCACTTTCACTAATGATTTTAAAGAAACCTAAAGACCCCGTATTTTTAACGTGGGTTCCGCCACATAGTTCTTTCGAAAAATTATCATCAAAAGTTATCACGCGCACGTAGTCGCCATACTTCTCTCCGAATAATGCAGTTACGCCCATCGAAATAGCATCATTATAAGGAATTTCCCGTTGTTCTTTTAACGCTATATTCTCCCTAATTTTAGTATTAACTATTTGTTCAATGCGTGTAATTTCCTCTTCGGAAACCTTAGAAAAATGAGAAAAATCAAATCTTAAAAGCTCGTCATTCACTAATGATCCCTTTTGATTTACATGATTTCCAAGTACCTGCTTTAAAGCAGCATGTAAAAGGTGAGTAGCCGAATGGTTGCTTTCAATATTATCTCGTCTATTTTTATTTACCTTCGCTATAAAAGTATCTTCTATATCGGCGGGTAATTGGTTAGAAAAATGTACTATTAAACCATTTTCTTTTTTTGTATCAAGAATATGTATTGTTTCATCAGATCTTTTATTCACTAAAACACCTGTATCGCCAACCTGTCCACCTCCCTCTGCATAAAAAGGAGTTTGTGATAATACCAGTTGATATTGGTCTTTGCCTTTGCTTGAAATTTTACGATATTTTAAGATTTTTGTTTCACTTTGAAGCGTATCATATCCTGTAAAGACTACTTCCTCCTCTTCGTTTAGTAATATCCAATCACCTGTATCAATAACCGTTGCTGCTCTTGAACGTTCCTTTTGTTTAGTTAAAGCGGCATCGAAACCTTGCATATCTACCTCCCATCCCTTTTCGCGGGACATTAGGCTTGTTAAATCGACAGGAAAACCATAGGTATCATACAATTCAAAAGCAAAATCTCCATCGACAAAATCTTTATCTGTGGTGTAGTTTTCAAAACGCTGTATCCCTGTGACCAAGGTTCTTAAAAAGGAGACTTCTTCCTCTAAAACTACTTTTTGCACAAAATCCTGCTGCGCGTATAATTCATCAAAAACACCTTCGAACTGTTTGGCCAGCGTAGGTACTAGTTTATTTAAGAAAGGTTCTTTAAAGCCTAAAAATGTATAAGCATAGCGGACAGCTCTACGGAGTATCCTGCGGATAACATATCCAGCTTTATTATTTGATGGTAATTGCCCATCAGCAATAGCAAAAGAGATAGCTCGTATATGGTCAGCCATTACGCGCATAGCAATATCCTGTTGTTCGTTCTCACCGTAGGTTACTCCAGCCTCGTCAGCTATCACTCGGATGAGTGGCTGAAAAACATCCGTATCATAATTAGATGTTTTTTCTTGCAGTACACGTACCAAACGTTCAAAGCCCATCCCCGTGTCTACATGTTTAGCTGGTAGCGATTGCAGTGTACCATCCTTAAGTCGGTTAAACTGCATGAACACATTATTCCAGATTTCTATCACTTGCGGGTGATCAGCATTAACCAAAGTACTTCCGTCAACAGTTCTACGTTCTTCTTCACTTCTACAATCCACATGTATTTCAGAACAAGGCCCACAGGGTCCTGTCTCTCCCATTTCCCAAAAATTATCTTTTTTATTGCCTTTTAAAATTCTCGCTGGGTCTATATGTTCTTTCCAGAAATTATATGCTTCTGTGTCTTCCGGTAGGCCTTCATTGGCATCCCCTTCAAACACTGTAACATATAACTTTTCTTTGCTAATTCCATAAACGTTGGTTAATAATTCCCAGCTCCAAGCAATGGCCTCTTTCTTAAAATAATCGCCAAAACTCCAATTTCCCAACATCTCAAACATGGTATGATGATAGGTATCTATACCCACCTCTTCTAGATCGTTATGCTTGCCTGACACCCGCAAACAGCGCTGTGTGTCTACTACTCTCGAATATTTTATGGGCGCATCTCCCAAAAAAAGCTCTTTAAACTGATTCATACCTGCATTAGTGAACATTAAAGTTGGATCATTTTTCACTACAATAGGTGCGGAAGGAACTATCTCATGTCCTTTACTTTTAAAAAAGTCTAAAAATGCTTGTCGTATTTCTCTACTAGTCATTAAATGGGTATTATTTTAGATGCACAAAGTTAAGGTATTTCACTTATGATAGGTAACGTAATCTGTGTTAAATGAAAAGCTGTCCAATAGTAATTTTGGACAGCTTTTCATTTAACAAGGCCTCGTAAGGCTTATTATTTACTTAACTCCGAGAAGTACTTATGAAATAGTGGAATTGTTTCGATTCCTTTATAGTAGTTGGCTATATCAAACTTTTCGTTAGGTGAATGTAGGTTATCACTATCTAAACCAAATCCCATTAAAACGGTTTTGAGTCCTAACTCCGTTTCAAATAGTGCCACGATAGGAATACTACCGCCGCCTCTACAAGGTATTGGTGCTTTGCCAAATGATTCTTCTATTGCTTTTTCGGCAGCTTTGTAAGCAATGCTGTCGGTTGGTGTAACAGCTGGTTCGCCTCCATGGTGTGGAGTAACCTTCACTTTTACATACTTTGGGGCAATACTTTCAAAATGCTTCTGAAATAAAGATGTAATAACTGCAGATTGCTGGTTTGGTACTAAACGCATCGAGATTTTCGCGGATGCTTTCGAAGGAAGAACAGTCTTTGCTCCCTCACCAATATAACCACCCCAAATGCCATTCACTTCTACTGTAGGTCTTATACCAGTGCGTTCTATTGTAGTATACCCTTTTTCCCCCCAAAGCTCATCTATTCCCAAATCGTTTTTGTATTCTGCCTCGTCAAATGGCGCCCTATTCAGGGCTTCTCTTTCTTCCTTGCTCAATTCCACTACATCATCATAAAACCCTGGAATAGTAATACGATTATTTTCATCATGAAGAGAAGCAATCATCTTCGTTAAAATTGTAGCAGGATTAGCCACTGCACCACCATACACTCCCGAATGTAGATCACGATTCGGTCCAATTATTTCCACCTCTAAATAGGAAAGTCCGCGTAAACCTGTTTCCAAAGAGGGGTGTTCCAAGCTGATCATGGCTGTATCAGAAATTAAAACAACATCCGCAGCAAGCCTTTCTTTATTCTCTTTCACAAAGACACCCAAATTTTCAGAGCCTACCTCTTCTTCCCCCTCTATCATAAATTTAACATTGCAAGGCAACCCCCCTGTGTTTTGCATAACCTCGAATGCTTTTATATGCATATACATCTGCCCTTTATCATCGCAGGCTCCGCGCGCAAATATTTTACCATCACGTATCGTTGGTTCGAAAGGTGGTGTGTGCCATAATTCGAGTGGTTCTGGCGGCTGCACATCATAATGTCCATATACTAAAACAGTGGGCTGAGACGGATCAGTGATCTTTTCCCCATATACAATAGGGTTACCTGCAGTTGGGCAAACTTCTACCTTATCGGCGCCTGCAGACCTCAGTTTTTCAGCGATATAATCTGCCGTCTTCAATACGTCTTCTTTGTATTTCGAGTCGGCACTTACGGACGGAAAGCGAAGCAATTCAAACAATTCATCTAAAAAACGTTGTTTGTTGACTTCAACATAATCTTTAATGTGTGACATAATTATTCTGTTTGTTGCAAACCTACATAAAATCACTTAAAATTCCAGTTTCTCCGAACCCATAGATAAACATTCATAAAAGCCTTTCGTTTTTTTATTTATTCTTCTATTTACTATACCTTTGTATCATCGCTTTACTACCTTTACTAAAAGGCTACAAACACCAAATCTTAAGCGCTATTTTTTCCTAAATCGCTCTATTTACTATATTAATGAATCGTTTTTTACACGTTTACTTAGATGCCTATCGTGGCTTATCACGCCCTGCATGGATGCTTGCATTAGTGATGTTTATTAATCGAAGTGGTGCAATGGTACTTCCATTTTTAGGGGTATATATAACAAATCAACTTAAATTTTCCATGCAGGAAGCAGGTATTATATTGAGTTGTTTTGGCATCGGAGCTGTGGGTGGTTCCTGGTTTGGAGGATGGTTAACCGATCGTTTTGGTCATTTTAAAATTCAGGCGGGTAGCTTATTTCTTACAGCCC
>DATMSZ010000441.1:0-14335 GCA_035565175.1 Pseudosphingobacterium sp. | reverse complement strand
AGATGTCCATGGTCCTGGTTTCGATTTTTTTCTTACAGGTTCTGTTTGGTTATTATTGGCAGAGTGTATTGATGATGCAAAAAATAGAGAGCCCATTATCGCGCATGTTTCTGCTGATAATTTATCGCGAATTATTGCCTCGCAAGAAATATTGGTAAATAATGTGGACAAAACTTTTCCAGGAATAAATGTACTGGCTGCTGAAGCCTATATGTCAGCAACCAAATACAAAACTCTTTTTAAAAAAATTACCGGGCTCAGTGCCAACACCTTTTTTCTTAATAATAAACTCGAAGTGGCCAAAGAAATGTTGGAAAGTGGAGGGGTTACTATCGGGGAAGTGGCCGATAGGCTGAATTTTACAAATGCACCTTATCTAACGGCTCAATTTAAAGCTTATTTTGGCGTTGCACCGAAAGAATATACATCCAAATTGTGAGTATGTTTCGATAGGATCAAGTTGCGGTTGTTTCAAACTGTCCATTAATTGAGCCATAGAATAAAGATTCGTCTTTTAGCCAAATTTTATATCGTTCTTTTATTTTATAAGAATATTGACTTATTCTATAACTTATTTGCTTTTTTGGGGCGTTCGTAAAACTAAAAAACAAACATCTTTGCGGTGTTGATCGAAATAAATATTAACAAATAAAGTGCTTTTTCATAGTTGGTAGCTATGAGCCTTCAGTTCATAGGATTGAAGGCTTTTTACGTTATGTGCTGTTAGCTACATGGTTACCAGCGTTTGTTCGCCAAAGCAGCGCATAGCTGTCGGCGAACAAAATATAAATTCCCTGTATCCTCTTTTTAATGCGCTGGGTAATGCGTCTATGTGTTTACATAATGAGGTGTAACCGAGAAACCTTAATTTGAAAAAGAAGATGCGTTATATCTCCTGCTCATAATTAACGTTTGATTGTATTCTTCTAGCAAACTGATGTATTTATCTTTCCAATAGTTAATCTTATCGCGTTCTTCGCTTAGTAAATCTACAACTTGTGTGGGGCTATAATCAAATGCTTTTTGAAACTCGTCTGAAGAAAAAAACTCAGGAAATTCTTTTGAAAAATCGTATTTCAATGCACATCCTATTTTGAAAATAATGTCTTGTTTAAAATGGGGCTGTTTAAACCAATTATAAATAGATCTTCTATTCACTTTCATTTTTCTCGACAGGGCACTTATACTATAACCATTGCGCCTGATTGTCTTTTCAAGGATTTCGCCATAATGCTTTTCCATAATTTTCTTATTTAGTCAGCAATAAATAAATTAATTCTACACAAAATAGCGGGAAAAAAACTACAAAGCAGATAGGAAAAAGTACATAAAAACACAGGATAAATCCTGTTTTTGCTGGAGACTATGTAATATATGGCTGTTTTAAACGTTCCATCATGTTTCTTTACACTAACGTCAGTTTAAATTAACATTGAATATTCGCGATAGCTTATGCCATGTTGTCTGCTCTCTGTCGTCTTATATTATTCATTAATTAAATTTACAAGGAATTTAAGTTTTGTTTCCTATGTCTTATAATGGCGAAGACATTCAAAATCGTTGCTCACTTTTCGGCAAATCTTCAATGAACATTGTATTCTAACTTCATTTTTTTGATTAAATTTTGCCATAAATTTGCTCATGCTAACCATTAATCTTGAGAGAAGTGTTTTTTGTGTTTTTTATAATATTTTTACTTAATCTTAAATTGGCTTAAATAAAATCAGCTCTTCAGTGTCAGTGAAGTATGGGCAACTACTTATTCCTCAAAACGGTCGAAAAGATTTTGTTCGCAAATAACCAACAACTAAAACGCCGGATAATAAGTCTTATGTTAGAATTTTTAAATCTTTTGAAAGTCTACAGGGAATCTGTTTTTGGATACCTTTGATTCGCTAATGAATAAATTGATACTATTGATAGACGGTGCGTTGTGCCCTTAACTGCCGATTCTTTAGGCAGAAAAGCACTAATTAATTGTTCCAGGGATATTGCGGCAAAAGATAGTCGGTTTAAAAATAAAAGAAGAGTCCTTAGAAGAAGGTGTGCAGAATTTTTGACTTATAAAAATATGGTTTCTATTTAGAAAACAATGGAACAATTCGTAAAAATATTAAACAGTATAATCTGGAGTCATGCACTGATTGTGTTATGCCTCGGTGTTGGGACATATTTTACTATTAAAACTCGTTTTGTGCAGGTAAGATTCCTTAGAGAAATGATCCGTTTGTTATTTAAAGGCAAATCTTCCGGCAAAGGTGTGAGCTCTTTTCAGGCGTTCGTTATCGCGCTCTCCGGTAGGATAGGCGTAGCTAATATAGCTGGCGTTGCTATTGCGATAGCAACAGGAGGTCCCGGCGCTGTTTTTTGGATGTGGCTTGTTGCCTTTTTAGGAGCTGCTTCTGCCTGTATAGAATCAACACTCGGGCAGCTGTACAAAGAGGAAATCGATGGAGAATACCGTGGAGGCCCTCCTTTTTATATAGCGAAGGGCATCGGGAAGAAGTGGTATGCCACTTTATTTGCTTATATCACTATTTTATGCATGGCCTTTTTTCTCCCTGGCATACAGAGTAACACCATGGCTGTGGGAATGGAAAATGCGTATGGTACTCCGGTGCATTGTACAGGCATCATAATGACGGGGCTATTGGCTCTAGTTATTTTCGGCGGAGTTAAGCGGATCGGAAAGGTGGCGGAAATAATGGTGCCTTTCATGACTTGTATTTATTTGGTAGTGGCTTTTATTATATTGGCTTATAACGTTACAAGTTTACCAGCAATGCTGAGCCTGATTGTTCGTTCGGCCTTCGGGTTAGAGCAAACCTTAAGTGGTCTGTTCGGAATATGTATTATTTCCGGCGTTCGGAGAGGAATTGCCTCCAACGGCGCAGGGATGGGTGCTGGTGCCTACATGGCAGCAGCAGCAGATGCGAAACATCCGGCGGCACAGGGTTTAATACAGGCGTTTTCGGTATATATCGACACGTTAATAGTATGTACTGCTACAGCGTTTATGATCTTGCTAACGGGGAAATATAATGTTGTAAATCCTGAAGGCGGTTTTATGGTATCCAATCTTACTGGAGTAAAAGCGGGAACCGCTTATGTTCAATTTGCCGTCAATGAATACTTTCCTTCTTTCGGGCAGGGATTTGTTGCTCTTTCTTTGTTGTTTTTTGCTTTTACTACATTGATGGCCTTTTACTATATCGCAGAAACCAATGTTTCATATTTGGCAAGGAAAATGAACCGGAGGAGCATTCGTGCACTAAGGTTGTGTTTCCTATTGGGTGTTTTGTGTGGAAGCATGAGCTCTACCAAACTTATATGGGCCATTGGCGACATTGGTATCGGTCTGATGGCTTGGTTAAATATGATCGCACTTATTTTATTGCGCAAGCCGGCGCTAAATTTGCTTCAAGATTATATCGGGCAAAGAAGAACTAAAAAAGAGCCTACTTTTCCTCGTTAAAAAATAAATCTCTCAGGAACAATTGTCGTTAAAAAAATCGATTAGGCTAGTAACGGTGGTTTTCTGTTCAGTCTTAATCAAGAAGTCAAAGTTGAAGGTATTTCCGTTTAGAGGTGTTAAAAGTTCTTCCTAGGTATCTATTGATTGCAGTAACTGAGGGATATAATTATATATCCTTACTCGTTTCCAAAAATAAGTTTAGTCTTATCTTGTTAAATATCTGTCGTTTGCTGGACCTTCATAAAGAGGTAGTTAGCGATCTTTGTAGTGTTAAATAAAGGAATTAATTCGATGCTTGCCTAAATATTTTGACGAGAAATCGATGACTCTAAACAAACATTAAAAATAAAACATGATGGAAATATCGATAGACATTACTAGTGAGGCTTTACATATAAATGGGGAAGCGTTAAACTGGCCTTTATCTGCCGCTAAGCTGCAAGAAATGCTTGGTGAAGCGAGAATTCTGAATAATCTATTTAACTATGTCTATACATGGGATAAGGCGGGCATTTACGCTTACGCAACAACAGAGGAAAGCATTGAATCTCTCATTTTATATATGCAACATGTAGATTACTTGTTTACACCAACAGATCTCTTTGCTGGAAACTTTTCAGTAAACGGAAAGGCTTATCAGTATTTAGATTGGAAAAGGGAAAATAAGTCGGATAGAGAGATAGCCATTGAAACTGAAAATTATAGCATTTACGTAGAACTAGACGACACTGAAGAGATCACGGTGATAGAGCTAACGATGCCCATGGTGATGGATGAGTCGGATACTTTTGCTGACTTTGATTACTAATAAAAGATGTCCGGATTCCCTGTATCTGTTTTTTGTCGACAAGTTAGTCTTAAAATAAAGAAATTATAACCTTTATGGAACATCTTCGCCTGCGCTAAAATCTACTTTTGTGCAGAAACAAAAAGGAGGCTATGGACTGATTGTCCATAGCCTTTGAAAGTTGTTTGCTCCTTGCGAAGCACTGCTATAAATTGCTAGGTAAGGTCTAAATGAAGGTATTATTACCATAGGTTATATAAATACAAGACGATATGGAAACAAAAAAATAAGAAAATGCATAAGGCACTACAGTAATGACAGAATCAAATAAAACATTAAAAACAATCCAAGAATCATTATTCGGTCAATTCAAAAAGATTGATGGAAAAGGAGTGTTATTGGATGTCTATAAAGATGACCCTAACAATTTTATATATATAGAGCCTGACAGCATGGTGAGCTTTTCGGTACTCAACCCTTTTTTTGCGGTACTGATTATAAGGGGAGCACCATCTTTGCCATATGTGAGTTTGCCGACAATGGCGGAGGCAAATTTATACTATAGCATGCGAATTCCAATGGGCTGGACAATTAACTTTGGGAATGAGAATCCTGTATATATCTTTTCATCAGACAAAGAATCTTATTTGAATATAAGTTCAAGATCTTTTGCGGAAGAGATTTGGTTGTTTTGCACGGCAAGAACGTTAAAGGAGAACAAAGACGAGCTGGCAACTTTTATGGATCAAGTAACTATCAATAGTATGCTCAAAGGGCATACATTAAGTTCTTGCGTGATGACAAACGGTGAAGGCCCTGCGGCAGTGCTTAGATTGCTTAATCGTTATGAGCGAGCACCTTTTTTAAGTAATGTGCTGGTTTGTGGAGTTGATTTGGCTTAATTTTTTATCTAATATAATTCGTGTAAAAAAATCATATGGAGAACTGCAAGATGGTTTACAATGTTGTCGATAGACTAAAGTTTGATGATCGTAGCCAATAAATAAGACTAAGCCGTCCTGAAATGCTAGCTTTGCAATTGATATTTATAAACCACACAGCACGAATGACATCTAAAGAAGGCATCAGCTCAATTAATAAGATAGAAATCGGTTCTTTTCGATATATAATCGTTTTATTCTTGCTATTTCAGTTTGTAACATTCTATGCGGAAGCACAAACTGAAAAAGAAGATTGGTTAAAAAGCTATATCAATTCCCTGATTAACGATACGACGCATGCCGAACAAGCCAAGTTAACTGCTTTTCCAACCTTTGCAACGGCTCCAGAAACGGGTGTGGAGCTTGGGGCTACCATTATAAAACTGTTCTATGCTAATAATGATACCCTCAATCGCTTAAGTGAACTGCAAGCTTTTACATTTCTTACTTTCAAAGGGCAATACGGTCTCATTTTAGAAAATGCAATTTACGGAGACCAAGACAAATGGTTTTTTCTTGGCGATGCAAAAATCCAGCAATTTCCGTTGTCTTACTACGGAATAGGTGCTAGCACACAGAAAGACCATCCGGCGACTGTAGTTGGATTTACCTTATCATTGCGGCAAAGAGCGCTCAGAAAGATCAAGAAGAATTTCTTCATAGGGCCAGAAGTGGATTATCAGCTGCTGTCCAATGTCCAGTTTAAACAACCCGAAAATGGTCAGCCGTACGATATACCATTAGGTGCAGATGGAACAAGCAATCTTGGTTTAGGCATAGCCTTGGTGTATGATGACCGACATAATGTACTGAATGTACGGAATGGAAGATTTGGTGAGCTAGCTTATCTGCGTTATGTAAATGGTTTCGGGAGTGACCATCATTTTGGCGGAGTTAATATTGATTTTCGATCCTACCATCCCCTTGGAAAAAGAAATGTATTGGCCTGGCAAGTTAAGGGTAATTTCCAACATGGAGAAATACCCTTCAACCAGTTGGCACAATTAGGTGGAGACCGTATAATGAGAGGTTATTATCAAGGTCGTTTCCGTGACAATCATGCTATCTCTGCACAGGTGGAATATCGCATTCTGCCCTTTACCTTTAGCAAAAGACTTGGCGCAGCGGTTTTTGCCGCGGCCGGGGCCATTGCGCCCCAATTGGATGCCTTTAAAATCCAGAAGATAAAGGCGGCTACAGGTATAGGGCTGAGGTATCTGCTCTTTCCAAAAAAGGATATCTATATCCGTTTTGATATAGGTTTCACCGAAGAAGGAACCAATTTTTATGTCTCTAATGGGGAGGCTTTTTAAAGAGAATAGCACATGCATTTACAAGTAATAAGTAACATCGAACAATTTATTTTATGCTCCCCTGCGATATCAACTGTGTAAATAGGATAATTTAAAATATGCTGGAAGAAGCGAACTTAATTGTGCCAAATGTGGTAGAAGTAAGGTGTCAATTTTTTGAGAAAAATGAATAGGGTAAGGTTGGGTTGATTTGTGTAGAGGTACACAATCTGCCGAGCAAAAGGACGATGTCACCGTTTTTTTGTTCAACGGTAAATAATTTTGCTTGAAAGTATCGATGTAAGGTGCTGATTATTTGATGCATGAAACACTGTCTGTTTCTGAATACAAGTGAAGATATCATATATAAACCAAAAAACTACTGAATTATGACAAGGCAATTTAAAGGGGGGAACAACCAGGGGGACCGCAAAGCCATCCAAGACCTGAATATGGGGGGTAACAAAGTTATATTGATAATGACGATACCTAAAGGATTGAAGTGGTTCTTTACCGATCTGCGGACAATGAAATCAGTTTTATGGATTTGGAATACCAGTGGGTAGGCATATTTTACTCAGGCACACACATGTATATATTTATACGGAAAAGAAACGGAATGCCCCGCTTCAAAGACAAGCCGTTTCTTCAGTAATACATAACTGACCAGCCTATAAGTGGCTGTATTGATACACGTTACTTCTTTTCATAACGATTATAAGGATATCTCTTTTCATAAGCCGAAAAACTAATATCCTGATATAAAATGGCTGCCCTTTGGCTCATACGATGATTCGCCATTTTGTATTTATCAAAGGCTCCCTTGTTTGCTTGAATGATGGCCGAGGCTGTACTTTTATACTCAAAAACACTTATAGGAGGCCAAGCTCGATAATTCGTAGGATAATGTCCCCAAGAGGAAGGAGAAATGTAAGGTACGTAACTCCGCCAAAACATATCCCTTATAAATGAAGGAGTAAAATTGTATTTAGGTTCCACAATATAATTTCTGCCGTAAATAAAAGGGTGCCCTACAATCTGTATTTTATAGTCAAAAGTACTTTCTCCTTCTATTTCTATGGTGGCAACGTCTTGTGCATCATACTGATCAAAAAGAGCTTGAATGACAATCAAGTGTAGCGAGTGGTCGTTACCTATGTTTTCTTTGATTTCCATTACTCTTAGGTAATCAACCTCACGATCTTCATTAAAATCTAAATTAGAAACTCTAAGTCTCGAATCGTTCAATTTTCTTTCAAGATCTATTAAACTTTTAGATTTGCCAAGCACCGCTGCTATTGCTGTTAAGTCGAAATCGTTGCGGAATTCTCTAAAAGGAGGCCTTGCCGCGGGCCTTGCAGGTCTTTGTGGCAGTCTTCTTTGTGCTTCAACCGATACTATACTTAATAGCGCTAAAAGGGCTAGTGTAAGGGCTTTTTTCATGAATGCTATTAGTTTATAAAAATAAACATTATTAATAATGCCTAAACGGATTAACTAATAATTATGCTACAGCCTTATGTTTATCCATTCTATGCTAACCTAATACCACCATACGATAAGTGACGATCTTTTTTTAAAACAATTCTGGCATAATAAAGATATCACTGTTTTTTAATTATGAGGTCTAAGAATGCTACCTACTGTGTCGTATATACAAAAGTACATACGCATACAAACGAGACAATATGTGTAAGGAAAACAGTCTCTGAGCAAAGAGTATATGTCACCGTTTATTTGTTTACGGCTAAGTAATTTTGTTTGAAGGCATTGGGTTTTCAAGTTAGCGCAGTGTTTTGAGAACTAAGTACTTGTTTTTTAGTTTACAATAAGATAAATAACCGAAACAACGAAGTAGAAAAATGAAAATCGGAAAGGCGACAACTTGCGGGGCCTGTAGCCAAATTGTATCTGATGTTTCCGTTTAAAGCAGCGCTAAGTGTATTGTCAGATATAAGGAGCAAATTATAACAAAAACCTTTTATTCATTAATTAGAGAATTTTTATGATACGAAAAACAAAAACCGAGATACTCGACAAATTAAAGACTATCGTTGAAAAGGGTGGGCCTACACGCTATGAATATCACGGAGTACGTAAATATGTAGATCTTCTAGCCAAGATGGTTAACGATGGAGCGTTGTCGAAAGAGGAGATATATGCCGTTCTGAATGGCTACGAACTATTGTCCAATACAGATTCCTTATTGGGTCATATACATCTAAAGCCTCACGGTTATGCTGGAGATTATCAGATTATTGATTGGATGTATCAAAAAGAAATTAGAAATTTAGGTCAGCCAAATTGGGATTTGTTTATTTTAAACCAACCTGCAGCCATCGCCGTTCGAAATAGAAAAACATATTTTATAACGCTCGTTAACCAACTGTTTTCAGAAAAGAAACAGATTGAACTTTGTAATGTAGCAAGTGGCCCAGGGCGAGATCTAAGTGATCTATATAGTCAATTGCCTGATGGTTGCCAATTGTATACTACTTGCATTGAAAGAGATAAATATGCAATCAATCATGCCGAAATTTTAACAGAACCTTACAATACATTCATTACCTATATAAATAAGAACATATTCAAGTTTCAAACAACTAAAAAATATGATATTGTTTGGTCAGCTGGTCTATTCGATTATTTTAATGATCGAACCTTCGTTCTGTTGTTAAGGAGATTTAAAGAATGGCTCAACCCTGGAGGAGTTATAGTTGTCGGAAACTTTAATGATGACATTAATCCTAGTAGAAATTTTATGGAACTGTTCGGTAGCTGGTACTTAAACCACCGTAATGATGCACATTTGCGCCACCTCGCTCAGGAAGCAGGATTTGATGCTGGTGTTATTTCTATCGGGAGGGAAGAGGAAAATATCAATCTGTTTCTGCACATTCACATTCGATAAAGCTCCCCGTTTCACGAGGTCGATTTTTCAATGCATTGGTGTTTTATATTACCATTCCAAAGTACTAAATGAGGCCCCAAGTGACTTAAGAAAATATAACAATAGGTATTGAATATGAGCATCTATTTTTTGGTATGATTCCCGGGAGTGACATAATGTTTTAACAAAATAAATGGATCAATTTTTCATAATTGATTAATCTTTTATTCACATAATTAATCAGTATGTTCGTTCCTTAACAATTAGCTGTTCGTGTCAATTATACTGCTTTTTCTTGTTAAATTAGTTCTAAATATTTCGTCGGCAATGCAAATGATACCTTATTGGGAATCACTCATCGTTTAAACGTTTAAATAGTGGTTTTTAGGAGATTGCTCGCTTAAAAATGTGATATTCGGTTTAATTGTACTGAAGCAACAGATAGTCAAAATTTGTCTTAATATAATGAAAGTATGGCTTATTGAGGAGCTGAGAAATAAAATGTACAACTACTTTTGTGTTTATAAAATTAAACAAATATGATACGAAAATTGATAATGCCGTTTATAGGAGCGGCTATACTTACATTGTTTGTAGCAGGTATGCTTACCAGCTGTGATGATAAGGATGCTTTTGTGCCAGAAACTGACCTTCCTGCGGCATCCCGTACTTATATTCAGACGCATTTCCCCGATGTTGCTATTTCGCAGGTGTGGAAAGATAAGGACGGATCAAGAACAGACTACGAAGTTACTTTAGTTAACGCTGCGTTCCTTGAATTTGATAAAAACGGTACAGTTATTAAGCTTGAAAGTTACGCTGGCTTGCCTCAAAGCACGATCATGCCAAACATTTATGAGTATGTGACCGTTAAGTTTCCTACTCAGAAAATTATAAAGTGGGAATTAGAGGATAACAGAAAAGTGCAGGAAGTGACCTTGTTGATGGGCGAAGTGGAGCTTAGGTTTGATTTAGCCGGCAATTTTATAGGTTTTGACAATTGATTTCTGTCTAAAAAGGCGATGCACCCCTGAATAGCGGTTGTGGCATAAAGACCGATCGGTATATCCCAAAACAGATAATATGTTTGTTATCCGTTTTGGGGTTTTTTATTGTTAATTAATCCGTTATGGCCCATAACAATGCCACTTTAGTAGTTTTGCTTCAAATCTAGATCTTCTGTTCGGTTAAGACCGTATGCAGTTGTATAAGCAAACAAGAAAATATGTAATTCCGTCTTATCCCAAGATTCAGCTTGGATCATGGGACACTCTAAGGTGCTTAATTCGGGCATATCCAGCTTTTCTCTTCAAGAATACAAAATTGTCTTAAAGTATTCATAGTATAACTTATTGAGGTATGATGGGGCGAGATGTACGCCTATATTTGTAAATAGAAAAATAAATAAAATATGACACGCAAATTGATGATGCCTTTTGCAAAGGCCGTAATATTCACATTGTTCACAGCGCTTATACTTACCAGTTGCGACGATAAGAACGCCTTTACACCAGAAGATAAACTTATACCAACGAGCGAACTTCCTGTTACATCCCGTAGCTATGTTGAAACGTATTTTCCTAATATTGCTATTTCACAGGCATGGGAAGATAAAAATGCATTAAGACCAAGTTATGAAGTTTATTTAGTGAATGGTGTGCGCCTTGAATTTGACAAAGGTGGAAAGGTTATTGAAATTGAAAGCCGTGACGGATTGCCAGCGGCTGTCATTCCAACGGAAATTCAATCCTATGTGAATCTGAACTTTCCTGGGGAGAAAATCATAAAATGGGAACTAGAGAATAATATAGAACAAGAAGTAAGCTTATTGACGAGCCAATGGGAACTGGTATTTGATTTAGAGGGCAACTATCTAAGACGCGAGATGGATGATAAAGATCCTTTAGTACCAGTGGGTGAACTTCCTGCTGCAGCCCGCAGTTACCTGCAGACCCATTTTCCTAATATTACCGTTTCGCGGGTGCGGGAAGATAGAGACGGACCAAAAATCACCTATGAAGTACTCTTAGCTAATACGACGTATCTTGAGTTTAACCAGTTGGGTGCTGTTCTTGAACTTGAAAATCGCGCTGGCTTGCCAGTAAACGTTATTTCAGAAAGAATTAACGCTTATGTGAACCAACATTATACCGGGCAGAAAATTATAAAATGGGAGTTGGATGATAGGAAACAGCAGGAAGTAACGTTGCAGAAAGACGTAGAACTCGTGTTTGATTTAGCCGGTAACTTTATTAGGGGCGACAGATAATATTGACATACTAAATGAACCAGAGTGGATTTTAAGCTCCGCTCATTATATAGTTTGGAACACTGCTAGCATAAACGTTAGCAGTGCTTTTTTTTTAAATTGCAGGAACATGAATAGATAAAATCGTAATATATTTATTTTGACGATTTAATATTTTCGTCGGCGAAGGCCCATGTGACGATTTGCCGGATAGCTTTATAAACCTGTTCCCTTCCTCCTTGCGTTTTGATATCAATGTCAAAGAAAGTAGTTTCACAGGTTTTTGCATGAAGAACGAGGTAATAAATACCAGCGATCAACAGCGCAAAAATTGTTCTGAAATCGGTATCAGGATCTTCAAAGCGCTTATCTGAAAAATTAAGAAGCGTATTTCCAATCATTTCACGTTCATGAGCGATGTCTTCAAAAATAGGATTGTTTTCAGTGATTTCCCAAAGTAGGATTTTTTGCATTTGGCTGTTCTTGTAAAGGTAGTCCAGTTGTTGCTGTAAAATATCAATAGCGAGTTCCATCGTTTTTTCAACCTGACGAGGTCCCGATAATATTTCCAGATGTTTAGCGTAACTGATCCAGTAATCCTGTTCACGCAGATAGGTTTGGAGAAGCCTTTCAATTCCTCCAAAATATCTATAAATAAGTTTTTTGTCAACATTTGCCCGGCGAGCAATTTTGTTAATACCGAGCTTGGTGTGACCAGATTCCTGAAGGAGTTCACCGACTGCTTTGATGAGTTTCTGTTTAGTAAGTTCTTTGTTCTTTAAGTTATTTGAAGGGATAGTATCATCAATCATATCTGTGTTTTTTTGAAATTAATGTTAACGGCTTGTAAACGGTGATTTCTACTGACTAATTAAATGGTGAATTTATAATAGACAATTTAAAATGCATTTATCAAAAAAACGGTGACATGATTAGTGGTTTAACCATAATGTTAACCACTTGGGAATTACTGAGTAGAATTGTTGTGCTGTTGCAACAACACATGTTTTAGGAATGTACCGTGTGTTTTATGCGTGTTTCCGCGCGATAGTATGTTTTTTGCTCAGTGAGAAAGCAAAGGGATGAGATATCATATATCGGAGAGTGAGGTGAGGTGAGAGGTAGAATTGTTCGGGGTAAACAATCGTTGGGCAAGGCGTCAATGTCACCGTTTTTTTGTTTGAAGCTAGATAATTTTGTTTTATTAGAACCTATACGGGGCCGGGAAGTTTACCGACATGAAATGGGCCCGATTTGAGCGATTAATTTAATATCAACGGATAAAAAATCAAATTATGAAAAGACAATCAGGCGCAGGGATGACCAGCAGAAGCTTGCCTGCGGGGCGCAAACAGAAAAAAGCAACACGGCTGGGACATGGCCGGGAGGTGATCGGATACGTTACCCAATGGGACGCGTGGAAAGATATATCGGGCTATGTGCCGAAGGGTGGCTTCAACCACCTGAACGTAGACTATTCTCAGTATACAATCCTGAATTTTTCGTTTTTTGGAGTAGCTAAAGACGGGTCCCTTCACAGCGGAGATTTCCGGAACAAGCAGATCTACCTAGAATCGGCGGTACAGGAGCCGGCGGCGCTGATCCATCCAAGCCCCTACGACAGTTGGGATGTGCACATTCTCTATGGGGAGGTGGAGAATGTGTGGCATATCATCGATGGGGGTTATGCCTATCGGCTGGGATACCGTATGGGGCCGGGTGGCAACGAGGCTTGGATACATCCCGAGAGCGGGCGTAGTGGGCCATTTCCACTAGTGATCCCGAAGGAGAATGGCGCGCCCGGTTTGATCGATAAGGCACACGCGAACGGTGTGAAGGTGATGGCCTCCCTTGGTGGCTGGAGTATGTGCAAGCATTTTCCGGAGATGGCCTTGGACCAGGCCAAGCGGGAACGTTTCTTGCAGGACTGCGACACATTGATAGGAATGGGCTTTGACGGCATCGATATCGATTGGGAGTACCCGAATGATTTCGGAATGAACATATACGGGCACTCAGAGGAAGACTATAAGGGTTTTGAAGATTTGATGGATGCATTGCGTTCCAGGTTAGGTTCAGGGAAGCTCATCACGGCAGCGATGGCGGCAGCGCCGGCGAAGCTGGCGGGCTTCAACTGGTCGCGTCTGAACCGGAGCATGGATTATTTCAACATGATGACCTACGATTTCCACGGAGGTTGGTCAGATAGCGCGGGGCACAACTCACCACTGTACAATTATCCAGGAGGAACTGATAACTTTTCAGTTGATGGTTGCGTGTGTGCCTTAAGGAGTTACGGGGCTGATATGTCAAAAGTAAACATCGGTGGAGCGTTCTATGGCCGCGGGGTAATCACGGCAGGCCCTGCCGGCCTTAACCAGGCGACGGTAAAGAAGTCGGTGCATCTTGATCCCGACGGTCCGGTGGTTACGGCGGCCGACTATGATAATTGGAGCTTGGGGGTGTGGGATGGAACACCGAACTACGGTTACATTCAGCAGATAACAGGAAGCTGGCATGAGGAGTGGGACGATGTGGCCAAGGTTCCATATAAAACCAGCGGGAACTATTTTCTGAGCTATGACAACGAGCGGTCGATCCGGGCAAAGGCGGCCTATATCAAGGAGCAGGGGCTTGCGGGTGTGATCATCTGGCAGGTATGGGGAGATATGGAACAGCTAACAACCAACACGGAAAAGAAA
>DATMSZ010000440.1:0-17300 GCA_035565175.1 Pseudosphingobacterium sp. | reverse complement strand
CTTCCCCACAGGGCCCTGAATGCAATGCCCATCGCCCCTCTTTTCCTTCCCCCAAACTCCTGCCGCTCAGCACTTAACACCCGTTTCCCCTTCAAACAACTCCCCGCATCCCTCGTTTGCGGAGTGCAAAGATACGCACCTTTTCCGCTTCTCCAAATCCTGCCCGCCTTTTTTTTTGTAACCCGCCGCAAAACCCTCTGCTCCAGCCCCTTTTTTTTCGGAGGCACCCGTAAAATTTACGATGGAACTGGCTTTCATCCTGCTTTCAGCTACCTTTATCCCGGAAACCTGAGGGAAAGGTCCCCCCCGCAGGGCAAAATTTACTATTTGTTTCATGTAAGATCCTGTAATAGATAGCTGAAGCCCCCCCACAAGCGGTGGCGTATGATTTCAAAATACTTCCATTGAAACAATCTGCTCTATATATAGATCTACTTCGCCATCGCCTTTCTTAGAGAAATTGCAATATTTTAAGAGTAGTAAATAAAAGGCAATCTAAATGTTCGGACCTTAAGGCTAGTGAAACATAGAGACTAGAATAGTCAAACCGCTTCCTTGTGAATCTAATGTATTAAAAGAAATAGTACAATCCCAGTTTACTGAATACCTAGCCAAAACCTGGCCCGTTAAAGCTCTAAATAATTACATAGAAAATGCTTCGCAAAACTCAAGCCTAATTAAAACCATAGGCAAACAACACTCGATAAAAACAATTTCAAATTTGTTTAAAAGTTAGAGAAAAACCACTATATTACCTCACGTAATTTTGTCATCAATGTTAATAATGTGGAAAATTATTCCATTAATATAAACAAGCCCAATAAGAGACAAAAAAACCAAATTAAATCATTGATTATCAGCGATTTTAAACATTATTTAAATTTTAATTTTTTTAGTTGTTTTTTTTTGTGAACTTCGAATCTCCGATGGGTTATCAACATTTTAACCTTCAAATATTGAAAATCAGATTATTAGAAAATTGAGTATGGAAAAAACGAGTACAAGTGTATGGAATAGCTGTCTAGAAATCATAAAAGATAACATTCCTGCCCAAAGCTTCAAGACATGGTTTGAACCTATATCTGCGTTGCGTTTGGAAGGAAATGTATTAACCATACAAGTACCCAGTTTATTTTTTTACGAATGGTTAGAAGAGCATTATGTTGGCTTATTAAGAAAAACTGTTAAAAAACAATTAGGAGAAAATGGAAGGCTTGAATATAATATAGTTGTTGAGAAATCTTCCAAGAACATTCCATATACAACCAATATACCTTCTAATGGAAATGGCGCAGAAGGTAAAAGACAATCGATACCTGTTCCTGTTGCCCTAAATAAAGACATTAAGAATCCATTTGTTATACCTGGATTAAAAAAACTTCAAGTAGATCCGCAACTCAACCAGAACTACACTTTTGACAATTTTATTGAGGGGGACTGCAATCGTCTAGCTAGATCTGCGGGTTACGCCGTTGCTAGCAAACCTGGAGGCACTTCTTTCAACCCACTAATGATTTATGGAGGGGTTGGACTTGGAAAAACACATCTTGCACAAGCTATCGGTAACGAAGTAAAACGCAATATGCCCGATAAGCTGGTTATTTACGTTTCGTGTGAAAAATTTTGTCAACAATTTGTGGACTCACTCAAAAACAACACTATTAATGACTTTGTCAATTTCTACCAAGCAATGGATGTCATCATCATGGATGATGTACATAATTTCGCTGGCAAAGATAAAACACAAGATATATTCTTTCATATATTCAATCACCTACACCAATCTGGAAAACAAATAATTTTAACTTCCGATAAAGCACCGAAAGATTTAGCCGGGCTGGAAGAGCGCTTATTAAGTCGTTTCAAGTGGGGACTTTCGGCAGATATGCAAGTGCCCGATCTAGAAACAAGAATGGCAATTCTAAAAAAGAAAATGTATGCAGATGGTATAGACTTACCTTACGAAGTGGTAGAATATGTTGCAAACAATATAGACAACAATGTGCGCGAACTTGAGGGAGCAATGGTTTCCCTACTAGCTCAAGCCACCTTAAATAGAAAAGAAATCGATTTAAATTTAGCCAAATCGATGCTCAAAAATTTCATCAAGAATTCCCACAAGGAGATCTCAATAGATTATATACAAAAACTTGTTTGTGAGTATTTTGAAGTTCCGGTCGAAATGGTTAAATCAAAAACCAGAAAACGAGAAATCGTACAAGCCCGGCAAATCTCGATGTACCTAGCGAAAAACCACACTAAAACATCACTAAAATCTATCGGCGCTTTTTTCGGAGGCCGTGACCACTCAACGGTCATTTACGCTTGTCAAACAGTTGAAGACTTAATTGATACCGATAAAAAGTTTAAGGCTTATGTACAGGATATTCAGAAAAAGCTCAAAATGAGTTAATCTTGATCACAAAAAAGGGTGAAGCCACCTGGCTTCACCCTGAACAAACTAAACCTATAAAACCTATTTAACAGCTATTTCTTTTACTATTGGTTTTATTTCTTCTTTCTTTGCAACATCTAAAGTAAGTACACCATCTTTATAGTTAGCGTTTATCTGATTAGCATCTACATTTTCCGGTAAAGTAAACGACCTTTTAAATGAGCTATAGCTAAATTCTTTTCTGCTATATTTCTTAGTCTCATCTAAGCTTTCCGCTTTATGCTCGCCACTTACTGTTAAAACATCCTTTTCTACGCTAATTTTAAAATCCTCTTTATTAAAGCCCGGAACAGCAAAATCCACATGAAAACTTTTTTCAGACTCCGATACATTAACGGAAGGATATTTAGACAAACTTCGTACTGCGCTAGATGAATCGTAAAAAAGATTACTAAATAAATTGTCTACCCAAGGGTCGATGGCTTTTACTCTACTATTGTTGTCGATTAATCTTGAAATGTTCATTATATTGTCCTCCAATTTGTTTTTATTATTTTTTGACAATTAATCAAAGCGCATACCAATAGGTTAAAATTAGTCGTTCTTCATAAAAACAGGACTTTGTGTCAGTAAAAATTAAAAATATAAGACATTATGTCAGTTAACACAAACCTTAATCATTTCTCTTTTTCAGCCAAAATCCAAATACGTTTTGCTGACATGGACGCCTTTAGGCACGTAAATAATGCGAATTACTTAACGTTTTGTGAAATAGCCCGGACAGAATACTGGAAGAAAAAAATAAAATGGGATTGGAACAAAATGGGGGTTATCATCGCTCGCGTCGAGATAGATTATTTGAAACCACTTACTTTAAAAGACAAGCTTATTGTTTACGTGAGAACTTCAAAAGTTGGAAATAAAAGCTTTGAATTGGAATACATACTCACCTCTAAATTAAAAGACCAGCAAATCATCCATGCTTCTGCGTCAACTGTCTGCGTCTGCATAGATTACAAAAATAATACAACCGCTCTCATACCAGAAAAATATAAACAGATTATGGAGAAAGAAATTGTATCAACGTTTTCATCATAATTGTTAATGAAAGGTCATAAACAAAAAGCATTGTCAATTAACAACAAATAGCCGTATCTTTGTATTATAACTAATACTTTTTTAGTGTTAATAGCGACAAATTATTAGAAAATGAGTGTAGATATAGCAACAGGTCCTGCACCTTTACAATTAACAGAAGGGGCAGTAAAAGAACTTAAAAAACTCCAGGAGCAACAAGAGATCGCTGATGATTTTGGATTACGAGTTGGTGTAGAAGGAGGCGGATGTGCCGGCATGAATTATATATTAGGCTTTGACCAGAGAAAAGACGGCGACACAGAATATCTGATTTCGGGAATTAAAGTTTTTATGAATAAGGCTCATGGTTTATACTTAGCAGGAATGGAAATTGATTTTCAAAACGGCCTGAATGCAAGAGGTTTCACTTTTAATAATCCAAACGCAGCCAGCACATGCGGTTGCGGTACCTCGTTTTCTGCTTAATTACATTACCATAGCTGTAAACATCCTTCGTTTAACACATATAAGCAATAAGCATTTCAGGAACTGAACGTAAGTGTACCAAAACGCATTCACATTCAGTTCCTGAGTCTAGCAAGCAATTTATCCGCCAAAATAGCCGCTATTTTAAAGTAAGATTCAACAGTCCATCCAGCGATATGAGGACTAAGAATAACGCTCTCGTTATTTATCAACTTGTTAAACCACGTCGTACTATTTAGGTCTGGAAATTTTTCTATTGGCAACACATCGAACCCTGCCCCTAGAATCTTTCCATTATCAATAGCCTCCAAAACTGCTTCAATATCAACAATTTCACCTCGTGCGCCATTTAAAAAGAAAATGGGCTTCCGAAAATGGAATAAATATTCTTTGTTTATTAGTCCTCGTGTTTCCCTGGTAAGCGGTATATGCAGACTTAACACATCAGCTTCTTTAACTATCTGCTCCATACTTACTTCCTGAGCATATTCATCTGAAAAACCAGTTTTATATTTATCGTAAGCGATAACCTTGACATCGAAACCTGATAATTTTTTAGCCATTGCCCCACCATTATTGCCATATCCGATTAACGCTACCGTCTTCCCCCCTAACTCTACTCCTCTATTCTTTTCTCGCAACCACTCTCTATTTCGAACCTGCTTATCGGCCCGTAGTAGGTTATTCATCAACGAAAACAGCATCCCTACAAGATGCTCGCCAACAGCATCCCTATTTCCTTCCGGTGCATTCAACAGACAAACTCCTTGCTTATGTGCCAGATCTTCATCTATATTATCCATACCCGCACCCGCTCGAGCTATATATTTCAAGCTCTTCGCCCGACCAAAAACCTCTTGATCTACTTTAAACTTTGAACGAATCACCAATACCTGATAATCTTCGATTATGTTTAAGGCTTCTCTTCGATCTATATCGGGTTGATATGTATAAAATAATCCTGCCTCATTCAGCTTATCCAGAAAAACTTGGTGAAGATCGTCTACAATTAGGATTTTAATATCAGCTGGCAATTCTTTAAACTTCATGATTTGGTAAGCTGTTCAATAAAATTAGTTAACTCAACAAAATTATCCACACTCAGCCTTTCGGCTCGTAGCTCAAGCATAGGATTATCATTTAAAAGATTCTTATCTATAAGTACTGATAGTGCATTTCGCAGCGTTTTTCTTCGTTGATTAAAACCAGCCTTCACAATTTTCCAGAACAATACTTCATTACAGGGTAAATGTAATGTGTCATTTCTTTCCAATCTGATTACACCCGAAAGCACCTTTGGGGGCGGGTTAAATGCACCAGCCTTCACTGTAAATAAATAGCGGACATCGTAATACGCCTGTAGAAAGACACTTAGTATACCATATTCTTTGTTTCCTGGGCGAGCAGCACAACGTTCAGCAACTTCCTTCTGAAACATACCCACTACTTCAACCACCTGGTTACGGTGTTCAAGCACCTTAAAGAGAATCTGCGAGGATATATTATAAGGAAAATTTCCAATAATCGCCAGCGGACCTTCGAACCATTCATTAATATTTAAGGTCAAAAAATCACCATGGATTAAACGTTCGTGCAGTAAAGGGTATCTATCCTTAAGATATTCTACTGACTCCCCGTCTATATCAATTAACCAAGTATCATATAGATTATTTTCAAGTAAGATGTCAGATAGAACGCCCATTCCAGGCCCCACCTCAAGTACACGATTAAATCCCTTATCCGGCTGTAAGGCTCCTACAATCTTGGTTGCTATATTCTTGTCAGTCAAAAAATGTTGACCTAGGTATTTCTTCGCACGAACGGATCCCATGTACTTCAAATTAATGTCGAGCCAAAAGTAGCAGCTTTCGATGACTTTATCCAAATGTTCCCACATTTTCTTTATTGATTGTTTCTACTATTTGCCTATTTTTGACCAAATCAAAGTGAAGCAACTATGAGTGACAAATTAAAAATAGGCATCAGTATTGGAGATATTAACGGTATCGGGTTAGAAGTCATTATAAAAACGCTAGCCGACAATAGGATGCTGGATTTTTTCATCCCAATTGTTTACGGGAACACAAAGGTTGCATCCTTTCATCGTAAATCTATAGGTGTCAATGATTTCAGTTTTAATGTCATCAACAGCCCTGAGCAAGCGCATGACAAGAAATCTAATATGATTAATTGCTGGCAAGAGGATGTAAAAATCAGTCTTGGAGAATCAAACGAAACAGGTGGCAAATACGCCTTCTTATCCTTAGAACGCGCAACTGATGACCTGATAAATAAAAAGATTGACGCGCTTGTTACTGCACCTATTAACAAACACAATATACAGCAGAAAGATTTTAATTTTCCAGGACATACGGAATATATACAGGCAAAAACGGCATCAGAGCAAGTTCTCATGTTTATGGTTAGCGACGAGCTTAAAATAGGTGTTGTTACAGGCCATATACCAATTAATGAAGTAGCACAACATATCACAAAGGAGGCTATCCTCGCTAAACTACATGTAATGAACCATAGCCTCAAAACTGATTTTTGGATTCAAAAGCCCAAAATCGCAGTTCTCGGTTTAAACCCCCATGCTGGCGACAATGGCTTAATCGGAAATGAAGATCAAGAAATAATCGTTCCTGCTATACAAGAAGCCAATGAAATGGACATCTTCGCATTTGGCCCTTATGCCGCTGATGGATTCTTTGCAGGCGACCATTATAAGAATTTCGATGGTGTATTAGCCATGTATCATGATCAAGGATTAATCCCTTTTAAGCAAATAGCCTTTCATAATGGAGTAAATTTCACCGCCGGACTTCCCGTTATCCGTACTTCTCCCGACCACGGCACCGGTTATGACATAGCTGGTAAGAACAAAGCCTCGGAGCAATCTTTTAGAGAGGCTATCTTTTTAGCCCTTAAAATAATTAAATACCGTAAAGAGCAAGGAGAGCTGACCGCTAATCCGCTGAAAATTAGAAAACTCTCAAAAGATAGAGACTAAAATATCAAAGAACCGTTAGTTTCTCCAAAGGTTAATTGTGTGCTCATGAGATGGTTTAGCCAACAAGTAGGATCTATTTTTCACAAAAACTTTCACATCTTATTTATTATTTCTAAATTTGCGAGCTTAATTGTCGTGCTTTGAAAATTTTAAATCAATATCGTATACCATTTACAGGACTAAAAATCGGTAAACATGATTTTGAGTTTGAAGTAAACAAGCTCTTCTTTGAAGAATTTGAATATTCTATTGTTAAAAACGGTGATTTAAAAGTATCCGTTGTTCTTGACAAACAGGAATCAATGATGACAGCACACTTTCATATTACCGGAACGATAGAGCTCACCTGTGATGTTTGCTTAAATCAATTCTTAAAGGAAACAGACATCAAAGAACGGCTCATAGTAAAGTTTGACGAAGAAGATGATCTTTCCGACTTAACTGATGAGATTTTAGTTCTTAAAAGGAATGAACATGAGCTCGATTTAGCACCGACGATCTATGAATATATTAATCTATCCGTACCCTATTACAGCAGATGTGATGAGCAAGGCAAAAACACCAGCTGTGACAAGTTGATGGTGGATAAATTAAAAAGCTTAACCAACCAAAAAGAGGAAGAAGAACAAGAGAATCCTGATCCTCGGTGGGATATATTAAAAAATATAAAAAACAATTAATTAAAAATAAAAAGACGAGATGGCACATCCAAAACGTAAAACCTCTAAGTCTAGAAGAGACAAAAGAAGAACACACTATAAGGCTGAATTACCGAGCCTTACGACCTGTCAAACAACTGGGGCAGTACATTTGCCACACCGCGCATATAATGTAGATGGCAATCTCTACTACAATGGCAAGTTACTTATTGAAAACACCTCGATTGCCTAAGTTGATTTTTCAATATTAAAAAACATCCCAAAGTTCGCTATTTGCTAAAAAAAATGCGGTACTTTGGGATGTTTTTAGTTACTAATGGAAAATAATCGATAATCAAGGATGAAGATTGGCTTAGATATTATGGGAGGCGATTACGCTCCTAAAGCAGCTGTTTTAGGAGCTATCGAGGCCTCAAAAATATTATCAGATAATCAAACACTAGTGCTTATTGGTAATAAAGAATTAGCATTACCTATTCTGGAAGAAGCAGGAGCCGACTCCTCTTTATTTGAATTCATCCATACCACGGAAACAATTGGTATGGGAGAACATCCAACCAAAGCTATTACTCAAAAACCACAAGCAAGCATAAGTTTAGGTTTTCAATTATTAAAAGAAGGAGTTTTAGATTCCTTTTCTTCGGCGGGCAACACTGGAGCTATGTTGGTTGGAGCAATGTTTAGTGTAAAAACCGTACCTGGCGTGATCAGACCTGCCATAGCCACAAATGTGCCTAAGTTAAAAAATGGTTTTGGTGTATTGTTAGATGTGGGGGCCAACGCCGATTGTAAACCAGATATACTGTTACAGTTTGGTACACTTGGAAGCTTATACGCTCAACATGTTTACGGCGCACAGAATCCTACGGTTGCTCTATTGAACATTGGAGAAGAGGAGGAAAAAGGTAATATGCTAACAATTGCCACTCATTCCTTAATGAAAGAAACAGCAGCCTTTAACTTTATAGGCAATATTGAGGGAAGAGATCTTTTCGAAGATCACATTGATGTCATCGTATGCGATGGTTTTACAGGCAATGTCGTACTCAAATTAGCCGAATCATTTTATGCCTTAACGCTAAAAAAGGGGTTCAAAGATAGCTTTTTCGACCGTTTCAATTATGAACAATATGGCGGAAGCCCTATTTTAGGAGTAAATGCTCCAGTTATTATTGGACATGGCATTTCGAGTCCGGAGGCTATAAAAAACATGATATTGCTCTCACGCAATATGATTGAATCCCAATTTATTGATAAGGTAAAAGCCGCATTTAAATAAAATAAAAGAATGTCTAAAATTCACGCTGCTATAACTGCCGTAAATGGATATGTCCCTGAATATATTTTAACAAATCAGGAATTGGAATCTATGGTTGATACGAATGACGAGTGGATCACCACCCGTACCGGTATCAAAGAACGTCGGATTCTTAAAGGCGAAGGGAAAGCCACCTCAGACATGGCGGTACCTGCAGTTGAGGGGCTTTTAAAAAAGAGAGGTATGTCAGCTGAGGAAATTGAGCTGATCATATTTTGTACAAGCACTCCCGACATGCCTTTTCCAGCGACCGCTAATATACTAGCAGATAAAATCGGTGCTGTGAACGCTTGGGGCTTTGATTTACAAGCTGCTTGTTCTGGATTTATATACGGCCTTACAACCGGAGCTCAATTTATAGAATCCGGAAAACACAAAAAAGTTTTAGTTGTAGGGGGCGATAAAATGTCCTCCATTATTAATTATGAAGATAGAGCTACCTGTATTATCTTTGGCGATGGGTGTGGTGCTGTTCTACTTGAACCTAATACTGAAGGATTTGGTGTATTAGACGCTATTCTTAAAAGTGATGGTAGTGGAAAAGACTTTTTAAACATCAAGGCCGGAGGCTCATTAATGCCAGCTAGCCATCAAACAGTAGATGAAAAGTTGCACTATGCTTTTCAGGAAGGGAAAACAGTTTTTAAATTTGCCGTGACAAATATGGCAAATGTGGCTGCCGAAATTATGGAACGGAATAACCTAACTTCAGATGATGTTAGTTGGTTAGTTCCCCATCAAGCAAACAAACGCATCATCGATGCTACTGCAGAACGCATGGGATTAGGATCTGAAAAAGTGATGATTAATATTCAAAGATATGGCAACACCACCAGTGGGACTATCCCTTTATGTCTTTGGGAATGGGAAAATGAATTAAAGAAAGGTGATGTTCTTATCTTGGCTGCCTTTGGCGGAGGTTTTACATGGGGATCAGTTTATCTGAAGTGGGCATATTAATGACTAAATCATATAGGGATCTTTCACAAGAACGACTCAAAATGCTAACTTTGTATGAATTAGTCGTTTCACAATCATTTTCACCAATTTTAGGTGACTCAAAATAAAATTTAAAAAATTTAAGATATTAAAATAGAACCAACAAATATGAGCATGGATATTAAACAGATACAGGACCTGATTAAGTTTGTTGCAAAATCAGGGGTAAATGAAGTAGCTATTGAAGAAAAGGATTTCAAAATCACAATCAAGACTAATCAGGAACCCACATATGTAACAGCATCGCTTCCAGCGCCGGTAGTACATACTCCACCTGTTGCACCTTCGCAATCCGTTAATGCAGCACCTTCCGCAGACAGTTCTGCTATATCAAAGCCTTTGGACGATGCTGCTAAGTTTATTACCATTAAATCTCCAATGATAGGAACTTTTTATCGTTCATCTAGTCCAGATAAAGGTCCGTTCGTCAATGTAGGAGATGAAGTTCAAACTGGTCAAGTAATCTGTATTGTAGAAGCGATGAAGTTATTTAATGAGATTGAATCTGACATTTCAGGTAAAATCGTAAAGGTTTTAGTAGACAATGCTCAACCAGTTGAATACGACCAGCCATTATTCTTAGTTGACCCTTCATAGTTATAAACATTAGCCAATCGATATTGGTTTATTTATATATTTCATGTTTAAAAAAATATTAATAGCTAATCGCGGAGAGATCGCCTTACGCATCATTAGAACATGTAAGGAAATGGGCATTAAAAGTGTGGCGGTTTATTCTACAGCCGACCGTGAGAGCCTACATGTTCGTTTTGCCGACGAAGCAGTTTGCATTGGCCCGCCAGCAAGTAAAGATTCTTATTTAAATATTCCAAATATAATTTCTGCTGCTGAATTAACAAATGCAGATGCTATCCACCCTGGATACGGTTTCTTATCCGAAAACGAAAAATTCTCCACCATTTGTCGCGATTATGGAATCAAATTCATAGGAGCTACACCTGAACAAATACGAGGGATGGGAGATAAAGCCTCTGCTAAAGATACGATGCGTAAAGCAGGTGTTCCAACAATCCCGGGCTCGGATGGATTGATTACTTCGATCAAAGAGGGACTTAAAATAGCCAATGAAATAGGCTACCCTGTAATACTTAAAGCCACCGCAGGAGGAGGAGGAAGAGGAATGCGTGTGGTTTGGAAGGACAGTGAATTTGAGCCAGCTTGGGACTCTGCTCGACAAGAAGCCGGAGCAGCATTTGGTAATGATGGCCTTTATTTAGAAAAATTCGTTGAAGATCCTAGGCATATAGAAATCCAGGTTATCGGTGATCAATATGGCACTGTATGCCATTTATCTGAACGGGACTGTTCTATACAAAGGCGACATCAAAAACTTATTGAGGAAGCCCCATCTCCTTTTATAACATCGGAATTACGTCAAAAAATGGGAGAGGCAGCTATCGCTGGAGCGAAAGCTGTTAATTATGAAGGTGCTGGGACGATTGAGTTTTTAGTTGATAAGCATCGGAATTTTTACTTCATGGAGATGAATACCCGCATACAAGTAGAGCACCCAGTGACAGAAGAGGTAATTAATTTTGACTTAATAAAGGAGCAAATTAAAGTCGCAGCGGGTGTACCTTTATCTGGAAAGAACTACGAACCGAATATGCACGCAATCGAGTGTAGAATAAATGCGGAAGATCCTTTTAATGGATTTAGACCTTCTCCTGGCAGGATTACCACTTTTCATTCACCCGGTGGACACGGCGTACGGGTTGACACACATGTTTATGCTGGCTATCAAATTCCCCCAAACTACGATTCGATGATTGCTAAGCTTATCTGCGTTGCACAAACACGGGAAGAAGCAATTTCGACGATGGAGCGTGCTTTAAGTGAATTTGTGATAGAAGGGGTCAAAACGACGATTCCCTTACATTTAAAGTTAATGAAAGATCCTAATTTCAGAGCCGGCAACTTTACAACCAAATTTATGGAAACATTTGACCTCTCTGAATAAAATGACAATTCCATTTAGACAATCTTAATTTAAAATACCATTCTTGCTATAAGAATGGTATTTTTGCTTTCTTACAAGCATCTAACAATTTATAAATAGTACTTATCGTATTATCAAATCATGAACGAGATTTCCGGTAAAAAACTCATTGAAACCATTAAACAAAAAGGCAAGTCTTTAGAGGCTGAAATGTCTTTCTTTGATCACCTAGAGGTTTTAAGGTGGCATTTAATACGTTCTGCGATAGCTATTGCTGTTTTCATGGGACTATCTTTCACTTTTTACGACTTTATCTTCGACACCATTATTATGGGACCCAAAAAACCTGATTTTTGGACGTATCGTATGATGTGTATAATCGGGGAAAAGTTTAATCTCGGGCCAGATTTCTGCGTTACAGACATTCCAATCAACATCATCAACACAGATATGGCTGGCCAGTTTACACTTCAACTGAATTCATCTCTACTCATCGGACTAGTACTGGGCTTTCCTTATCTTCTTTATGAAATTTGGCTCTTTGTTAAACCTGCGTTGAGTGATATTGAAAGAAAATCTGCTAATGGCTTCGTTTTTTATGCAACATTATTATTTGTTATAGGCATACTATTTGGTTACTATATAATTGCTCCATTATCTGTTAACTTTCTGGCCCATTATACAGTAAGTCCGGAAATTGACAACCAAATAACAGTTGACTCTTATTTGTCATCCGTTGCTACTTTAACTCTTGGTAGCGGTATTGTATTTGAACTGCCTATCATCATCTACATACTATCCAAAGTAGGTATAATGACGCCGAAATTCATGAAAGCGACTCGCAGGTATGCAATTATTGTAATTTTGATTATTGCTGCAATCGTTACGCCTACACCTGACATTCTCACCATGCTTACGGTTAGTTTCCCGTTGTTTTTGCTCTATGAGCTAAGCATTGTTATCGCGGGAAAAGTAGAAAAGAACAAATTAAAAGCTGAAAAAGCCTTTTACGAGAACTAAGAAAATAAGAAATAAAAATAAATTCATGAATAACAAAATGAAAGTTGCAATAGGAGGAGATCACGCCGGCTTTGAATATAAAACTGAAATCATTAAATTTCTAACAGAGCTTGGTCACGACATCAGCAATTTTGGCACAAACAGCAATGATTCAGTTGATTATCCTGATTTTGCACATCCAACTGCTGATGCTGTTGAAAGTGGAGACTGCGATGCTGGTATTCTTGTTTGTGGAAGTGCAAATGGTGTTGCTATCACAGCTAACAAACATCAGGGAATTAGAGCGGCGATTTGCTGGAAACCGGAAATTGCCATCTTAGCGCGTCAACACAACAATGCGAACATTATTTGCTTACCTGCAAGATTTACGTCTATCGAAGAGTGCAAAGAAATGGTTAAAGTTTTCTTATCTACTGAATTCGAGGGCGGGCGCCACGGTACTCGTGTTGACAAAATCGCTTGTATATAGTCTTCTAACACATGATTAAAAAGGGTTTAACAGCTTGCTTTATTATCAATTTATTCATTGGCGGATGCTTAGCCCAAGAATCGCCACAAGTTAAATATGCTCATTTAATAAGTGAAGAATCTGCAAAAGCACATTTAAAAATCATCGCTTCTGATGAATTCGAGGGAAGGGAAACTGGACAAAAAGGGGCTGAAAAAGCAGCGGAATACATTTCAAAGGAATTCAAAAATATTAGATTGAAAGCACCGGTGAACAGTTCATATTTTCAAAAGGTACCGCTTGCAACAAATAAATTCCATGTCAAAAATTTTCAAGTGGGGGACAGCCATTTGTTGTCCGGGCAAGATTTTTTGATTATCAACTCGAAAAAAAACGATTCTATAGAAAGTAATGAAATTGTTTTTATAGGTTATGGTATCAGTGATAAAAATTATGATGATTTAAAGAATATTGATATTACAAATAAAGTAGTATTGTTATTAAACGATGGAGAACCCATTAATAAAGAAGGACAATCTATCATAACTGGTTCTAGCACGAAATCGGTTTGGTCAACAAATAGGAACAAGCGTTTGCATCATATTCTAAATAAAAATCCGAAATTAATACTTGCGGTTTCTCCTAGCGTTGATACCTTATTAACTAAAGTAAGACGGACCCAGCGCGAAGAAAGAATACTTCTTAAAGAAGACGTCGTACAGCAGCCAAATTCTGAAGAGGCACAACCTGTAGTTGCCTACATTACTATCAACACAGCTAACCTGATTCTTAAATCTTCAGGTAATACATATGAAGGCATTAAAAATAGGATCAATAATACCGGTAAACCGAATAATCTACAAATAAATATTCCATTTAAAGCCGATTACGGCATGGAATCAATGGATGTGAAAGCCCAGAATGTATTAGGCTATTTAGAAGGGACCGACTTAAAGAATGAGCTTTTAATTATTACAGCTCATTATGATCACATAGGAATTAATCCCGACGGGGGGATTAATAACGGCGCAGATGATGATGGATCTGGTGTAACGGCTATTTTAGAAATTGCAAAAGCCTTTGCTAAGGCAAAAGAAGAGGGGCATGGGCCAAGAAGAAGTATACTTTTCATGACTGTTACCGGTGAAGAAAAAGGATTACTCGGGTCTGACTATTACACACGTTATCCTGTTTTCCCGCTAGATAGTACAATAGCAGATCTTAACATTGATATGATTGGGAGAATAGATCCTTCCCATTCCTTAAATCCGGATTACGTATATTTAGTAGGTTCAGACAAGCTCAGTTCGGAACTTCACATACTTAGTGAAAAAGCGAATCAAACATATACCAAGCTGAACTTAGACTACAAGTATAATGATCCAAATGATCCGGAAAAAATTTATTATCGTTCAGATCATTATAATTTTGCTAAACATAATATTCCGGTAATCTTTTATTTTAATGGCGTGCACGAGGATTACCATAATGTTGGAGATACCGTTGATAAAATCGATTTTAGGCTGCTTACAAAGCGTGCACAATTAGTATTTCATACCGCTTGGGATTTGGCTAATAGAAAAGAAAGACCCTTAGTAGATTCGAATAAAAAATAAGCTTTATCAATTTACGTTATAGATTTAACATCTTATTGATTATTTTAGCATATGTCTACCAAAACTGCCACAGATTTCATTCAAGCAAGTGAAACAAAAGCGTTCGACCTGCAACATCGAAAAGTTATCAACCACAACATTGATAAATATAACAGCGCAGTTACTATTGGTCTGAACCGTTGGAATAGCCTTGAAAATGCTAAGCGAAAAGCGCATAGCATAAAATGGCGTGTAATGGAAAACCTAGATAAGCTTTTACCAGAGTTTGAAGCCAACTTTCAGAAAAACGGAGGTAAGGTTATCTGGGCAAATGATATCGAAGAAGCACAGCAAGAAATCTTAGCTATTCTCAAGCGCGCAAATGCAACGTCTATAGTAAAATCTAAATCCATGGTTACAGAAGAGATTGAGTTAAATCAATTTTTGAAAGATAACCACATCGCTTCTATCGAAACAGATTTAGGGGAATACATCGTACAGCTATTAGGGCAAAAACCTTATCACATTGTAACTCCTGCAATGCATCTTAGCTTGGCAGATATCGCTAAGCTATTTAATGAACGCTTTGGCACACCATTAGATGCCACACCAGAACAGCTTACGTTAAAGGCAAGAGATTTGCTGAGAAATGAATACCTAAAGGCAGAAGTGGGCATAACGGGCGCAAATTTTCTCATTACAGACACTGGTAGTATTGCCATAACAGAAAACGAAGGAAATGCGCGTTTAAGTACAACGTTTCCAAAAATTCATATTGCTATTGTAGGTATTGAAAAGTTAGTTCCTTCTCTTAACGATTTAGATCTATATTGGCCTTTATTAGCAAATCACGGCACGGGGCAGAATTTAACTGTTTACAATAGTATATTAAGCGGACCGAGGAAAGAAGGTGAAGTTGACGGTCCGGAAGAAATGTACGTTATTTTACTTGACAATGGTCGTACAGATTTATTAGCGCAAAAAGAACAGCGACAGGGGCTATATTGTATAAGATGCGGAGCTTGCTTAAATGCTTGTCCTATCTACAAAAATGTTGGAGGTCACACATACGGCACAACATATAGCGGTCCAATAGGCTCGATTATTACGCCACATATGAAAGGGCTCGCTGATTTTAAACATTTAAGCTATGCAAGTAGTCTCTGCGGAAAATGTACAGAAGTTTGCCCGGTTAAGATAGATATTCAAAAAATGCTTCTTTTAAATCGACGAGACGCTGTCAAAGAAGAACTATCTCCTGCATTAGAAAAGTGGGGATGGCAGGCGTTTACAAAAATTATTGTAAAAAGAAAATGGATGGACTTTTTTAGTGGTAAGATCAAGAACTACCTTCTTGGAAAGTTCTTCAAGAAGAGCTGGGGTACGAAGCGAGCACTACCGCAGCTAACGCAAGAATCTTTCAATAAACAATGGAAAGCACAGGAAAAAGAAAAGTTATAATTTCCTTTAAAAAATTACCGTAAACTATTCAAAGTTAAAAGAAAATGAGCTTTGGTAGTAATTGTAGTTTATTCCTTTTTCTTCGCTCGGTTTCGCATAAACAGTTTGCAATAACCATGTTCCCGATCGATTTAATTTAAAGAATATTTTACCCTCACTATTTGACCTATATTTGGCCGAGTGTACCTGCCCAGTGATAGATTTCGTATAGATAGTTGTGCTTGTTCCTTCAATTGGTTTACCTCCTAACAAGATTACGGCTGTAATATCGTCCCCATACTGTAATTTGTAAGGATTTTGCTCAAGCACTATTTCTAATTGCTGGCATTCCTTATTTCGATATAAGTTACCATTTGACTTATCTGTTCTAGTTAAAGCCTTCGCTGTAAAAAAAGTGTTGGCGGTATATTCGGTAGTGAAGCCCGAAGAATCAATAATGGATGCGAGTTCTTTCAAATTTTCTGTTTTGGCGAAGTCTTCAACCACTAACTGATCATAAGTTACTGAACCACCTTTAAACTCAACCGTTAATAAACTTTGTCCGCCATTCGACTGCACTGCACTGTATTTAACAAAACTTTTATTTAATGGAATCGTGTCTGCAACCTTCTTCCCTCCTTGCAAGTAATTTGCATAAATTAGATTTTTAACTGCTTCAGGTGCTATCTCAGTAGCATCTAATCCCCGCCCCTGAAAAAGCGTATATGTTATGCTATCTCCCTGAGAAGCCACATATTTATCTGCTATAAGAGCATAATCCTGCGCACGGACAATAAATGAACCTAATGAGAAAATAAAAGTTAAGAAACAACCTATGGAAATATTTCGCATTTGAAAATATGTTATACTTTATTTGACCCAAACCTAAT
>DATMSZ010000439.1:0-4391 GCA_035565175.1 Pseudosphingobacterium sp. | reverse complement strand
CTGACAGGTGCAATTATGTCATCGACCGATCCGGAAAAGTTAGCTCGGTTTTACAACGAAGTATTGGGAATTCCACTGAAGCTTAATCGTCACGGTAACATGCCAGCGCATTGGGAGTGTGACTACAATGGTATCCATTTTGCCATTCTTAAAAGAAAATCGTCGCAGCAACCCAACGAAAATATTGTTTTATCCTTTAGAGTTGATGATATTAATGAATTCGTAGCTGCTCACAATATCGAGTTGATTCATCCGATAATGGATCTAGGGGACGGTGCGTTTGTTGTCAGTTTTAAAGACACCGATGGCAATACTCTTCGATTATGGATGCATAAGGAGACCATGTAAGTCAGACGACTAAAAAGCCGATCAATGATCGGCTTTACTTTGATTTTTCAAGCATGATATAATTTAACGTTGCATATAAAAGAAATTATCGGTCTCTCCTCCGCCATTTAGAGCTTATTTTATAGAGGAAATATAGAAGAAACGTCTGTAGACGCGGGTGTATATACTCTCTACTTAAATAGTCACATGTCTGAAAGCGGACAATTACTTGTTCGATTTTGAACAGGTAACGACACATAAAAGCTTCTAAAAGCTAATTATGAGCCACTTTTGCCTTTTGGCAACGCTATGTGGTTATATGGAAAACATATATAAGCCGTGCGCTTTGCAGCTAAATACTGACAACATGTGGAAGAATCATATAAAAATCGCACTGAGAAACGCCAATCGTCATAAAGGATATACTTTCCTAAATGTAGCAGGGTTGGCCATAGGTATGGCGGCATGCCTGGTGATCTATTTCTTTATTAAGAACGAATTGAGTTATGATAATTTCCATGTAAATGCAGATCGAATTTATCGCGTAGCCGTGGGCATTTGATTGAACGTAGATTACTTGCATATCGGTGGTATAAAAGAACTTCCTTCATTGGCCTCCTCCTTATCCGAATACAATAACTTCATTAAAGTAAGATTCGGATCCACCCCCCCTTACACCCAGACCGTGAAAGCGGCCTTTGCGGACCCAGTGAAATCACTACAATCGGAATAGCAAAATATGCTATAAAAAATGTATTTGGATATTACATTTCACTGTAATACATTTGTATTATACAACTTGAATAATACATGAATAATTTAATTGATGAATTACTTTCGGCGTGGGAGGAAACGTATAAAAAGGGCCAACTTACCTTATGGATATTTCTGGCCGTGAAAGATGGAAAAAAATACGTAGATGAAATCAAGCTGTTTATTGAAATTGAATCAAAACACACGATACAATGTGAAGAACAAAGTCTTTACCGGAATCTCCGAAAGCTGCATCATATAGGCGCTGTAGATTTTGAAAGTGGAAAAGGCCACAAAGGTCCCGAACGTAAGTACTATTACCTGACTGCCTTGGGTAAAGACTTGCTTACAAAATTTGTTGAACGGAACATTCAATTATTTTTTTCACCTAACATAGCTAAGCTATTAACAATGGAGGAAACATTATGAAAAGCATAACAACTTATCAAATTGGCTTTGCAGCGCTAGTAATCGGAATAACTATTTTATTCCGGTACTTATTAACCTTTTTTCTAAATCAGCAACAATATGTATTGACTTGGATATTGGCTGCTTTGTACTTTGTTTGCATGTTTAGCACCGGATGGTATTTTGGCAAAAAAGCAAATCAATCATTACCGATTGCTTCCCTCACCTTCCGATTGCATCTCTATACATTCGTCATTTTTAGCTTTATTTCACTTCTGTGGTTTAAATTGAATCTTGCCGGAGTCCATGAAAATTTTGAAAGCTTTAAAACTGGAACTTTTATCTGGTTAGTCATACTCTTGCTCCATTTTGGTATGTATTTACTAAAAGGTAGAAATACGATAAAAGGAATAGCCAAAACAGATATCTTTGAATAGTAAGATTACCTATGCCCTTATGTTTATGAATTACCAATATATCTTTTCAGAGTCGTTTGATACTTTTAAAGTATTTGAGAGTCTAACCGTTGAAAAAGTCAATAAGACCATCGAGGGAATGCCTCAAACGATCTGGCAGATCCTAAATCATATAGCGATTTGGCAGACTCACCAGATAATGCTTTTGAAAGGGGATAAATCAGGTAATGCAACATTCAACGAGCAAGCTAGTTGGATGGAAGGTAAATATGTACAGCATCAAAAGGAACTAGATGAACGAATAGAAATGTTAACGACGCAAATAGCATGGATAAAACATTTCATTGAATCCTTAAACACCCATGAACACACTCCAGAGAATGAGCTGAAGATCATTCAGGATATGTCTACTCACCTATCGTTCCATTTGGGTGAACTGGTTTTAATTATGCGCATGAATGGCGATTATCCCTTACCACACCAAATGAAGGCTTTTCTTGCTGAATTTTGAATATAGAGAATACCACAAGTGTTCAAAAAGCTGAAAAGTAATTAATAAAAAAAGAGAAGGTACGATTAAAAACGACCCTACTCCTTACGAATCTTGGTTGCGACGGTTTTTCGTAAAAACTACAAAAACTACAAAAGTCCCTTTAAAAAGAAAAACCATCCTCGAAAGATGGCTTAAATGTCTATTATATTAAATATTCTATTTTTTCCTCTTTTTAGAAAGATCAGCGCGAACCTTTTGAACAAAATCTACAGAAACTTCAGCGATCTCTGTCGCTTTCTCGTCGGATAGATCAAGCTTTGTAATAAGGTTTTCTACCACGTCGTAGCTTTTCTTTTCCGTTGCTTCCCTAACGGCCTCCCCTCTTACCGAATCAAAGGCATTCTGGGTATCCCATTTGGCTTTTAAACTTGCTTCGTATGCCATACGTTCCTCCTTTTTTAATTTAGATACCTCTCCTATCTTAAAGATAAGCTTAAAAACACGCTTATCCAAAAATTTCGGCATCTTCTCCATCTTACTCATGTGTTTGAGTAGGTAGAACCAGTACCGCAATAAGGTATACTTCCGGTAGCTGATAATTATTGAATACCTTCCCTTTTGGCAGCTGCCTTTGGATAAGACGTGATGTATAATATTAATGCCCTGTCTTTAAAATATTCCTGCCTGATACGTTGCATCCGCCAGTAGTCGGACAAGTCTCAATAATAAAGAATTCTCCGTTCTTTCTCTTACAGTGCAGATCAAATATTACACGCTTATCTTCATCATCATCTCCGTCATGTTCTGTTGGCCCGTATTCCAGATCTTCAATGTATTTCTCGCCTTCAAACAGGTCGTTCAGAAATCCAATCAGTATTTCCTTATTGGATTCACTTCCGAAGTAATAACGGAATAATAAAAACCCATCCGATTAGCTAATATTTTTAGTAAAAAATATTATTTGATTGTTATCAATTATTCATATTTGTGAAAGGAATAGGGAATGGTATTTTTGTTATAAGATATGAAGCTACCCCTTTTGCCTTTCCGTTAAACTTAATGCTCCCTTCGCGAGGTTATTTAGGCACCTTGTTACGAGCCACTTTTGACTTTGTAATGGATTAAACTTACTACATGGGTCAGCAAAAAATTTTATAGCACAACAAAACGCCTTATTCTATAGATAATAGTAATTGAATAAATCGAGAATTATGAAAAAAATACTTACCACTTTATTTTTGATTGTATTAGGTATAAACTCTTTTGGACAATTATCTGAACGTTCAACTAAGTTATATCCAACAAAAAAAAACGTATCCCGTTATCACAACAACTGGGCACAAAGGTATTACCCCAAACGTATTCAAGAGTTTAAACAGGATCCGCTGAACTTCGGAGAAATTGTATTTATTGGCAATAGCATTACTGAAGGAGGGCGAGATTGGAGCGGTAAATTCGGTATCGCGCACATTCGCAACAGGGGAATTGCAGGGGATGTTACAGATGGGGTGATGAAACGTTTAAATGAAATCACTTATTTTAAACCAAAAGCAGTAATCATCCTAATCGGGATCAATGATCTTTTTAGCTTTCATCATAAAGAAGATAATCCGGCCTTGAAGTATGACAAAATTGTTCCATCACCCGAATACATAGGAAAGAATATATTGAAAATTGCAAAAATAATTCATGGTAAATCGCCAGTCACGAAAATTTACGTGCGTACTCTTTTACCTACCAAAAGAGCATACCTGAAAGAAGATATTCTTTTGGTAAATAAAATGATCAGACAAAATGAGCTTAAAGGCTATTATAAGGTAATTGATATGTATGCTCAATTTGTGGATACAAAGGGTGAATTGGTAGGGCAATTCACTAACGATGGCGTTCATTTGAACGATTTAGGATATGAGAAATGGGTTAATTTTGAAAAACCAATAATTGCAGGATTGTAAAAGCAACATAATAGCTTAAAAGTAGTACAGGCGTTTTTT
>DATMSZ010000438.1:0-13982 GCA_035565175.1 Pseudosphingobacterium sp. | reverse complement strand
ATCTCGGTATCAATAAGGATACGTTAAGCCGTGTCAAACGCCAGCTATATCTAAAATAAAACACCTTTTCGTTTTTACCAGATTAGAAAGTAGACTTTTATCTACCTTTTTTTCTGACAAATATCATCTTTCTGTTTTAGCCAGGTTGCTGATATTTGTGCGTCAACTTATATCCATTGAAAAAAAAACGATATGGAAACACTTAAATATACGAATGGAGAAATAACAATTCTCTGGAAACCGAGAGCGTGTATCCATTCGGCAATTTGTGTGCGAACGCTGCCGAATGTCTATGACCCTAAGTCACGTCCCTGGATCCGGCCGGAAAACGCGACCACTAGGGAACTCATTGAGCAGATTGCCAAATGCCCTTCTGGAGCATTAAGTATTCAAAATGATGGTATTACTAACGGGGTGAACAAATAATGGAAAGTACAAAAGTGGTTTTTACAGGTCGTGCTTACGGTGAAATCCAGCTCTTCTCTGATGAGGTCAAAGCTGGCCAAATGAACATTGCCATCACTGACGGAAGACTGACGGTCTTCCATACCGAGGTTCACCCTGAGTTCGAAGGTCGGGGTTTCGCAAGGCTACTGCTTGACAGGCTGATAAGCTATGCAAAAGAAAAAGACCTTAAAATCATACCACTTTGCCCTTATGTGAGTGTACAATTCAGGCGCCACCCCGCCGAATACAAGGATGTATGGCTCAAAGACTGGCATCAATGAAATATGGTTCATATATATGCTTTTTTTTTAATAACAAATGGAATATTAGGTGCTGATAATGTTTTTCTACTGTCACCCTTCTGAGGGACCTTGTTTTTTCTTCGCAATAAAAAATGGGCTTGCTCCAAACACTTTTGTTGTAATTACTTTTCGGGCGTCGTTTCAAATATCTACATAAAATACCTTTTTAAGTGTTTTCAGACAACCATAATATTCTGTATCTTTGCAGTATGTTAAAGACGTTATATAAATCGGATTTGGTATAGTATACAATCTGTATTCCTATACAGATTGTCCTTTCGTATACTCTCGAATAACTCCTTTCGAGAGTAGCTCTCTATTTTTAAAATTATAGTTTAAAATTTGTGTACAATGACGGACGCATTGTTATGCTTTCACATGTATGCTATATGCAAATAATGAAATGAGTTACGAAAATAAAACAATACACGATTTCGATTTAATCTACGAATTTTTCTCCAATATGGAATGGCAAAAACTTGGCTGTCACCTCGGGACAGCCAACGCTCTTAGTTTTATTGATACATTACAAAAAGGATAGAGCTATGATTAATTTAAATATTTATGGTTGGAATGACAAGTTAAACCAACTAAAACAAGAATCTACGCATAGCGCCCTTACTCATGGTCGCATATCCATCGTACACAGAACATGCTACGAGGTTATTTCCGAAAACGGACTGTTTCAATGCGAACTGACTGGAAATATGATGTTCGGTAAATCAGAGTTTGAATTGCCTTGTGTGGGCGATTGGGTTATTTTTCAACCATTCGATGAAAATAAAGGGATTATAGTTGACATGCTGTCCCGTGAACGGATATTGTATCGCAAGAAAAGCGGAACGGTTGCCGATAAACAAACTATTGCTTCTTATGTCGATAAAGCATTTATTGTGCAAAGCCTTGATGATAATTTCAATGTTCGCAGGGTAGAACGGTTCATGGTTCAAATATTGGAAGAAAAAATCAAACCTATCTTGGTTCTCAACAAAGCCGATTTAGGTTTTGACAGACAGAAAATCGAAGAACAAGTTAAACACATTGCTCATCAAATACCGGTGTTTATCACAAGCATTCATCAACCCCAAACGATTCTCCAACTACGAGAATCTATAGCAGAAGGCGAAACGGTTGTGTTTGTCGGTTCTTCAGGTGTTGGAAAAAGTTCTCTAGTAAATGCGCTGTGCGAAGAGTCGGTACTGCTCACATCCGATATAAGCCTGTCCACAGGAAAAGGGCGGCATACCTCAACCCGTCGTGAAATGGTGTTGATGGACTCTTCAGGTGTTTTAATCGACACTCCGGGCGTTCGGGAATTTGGTTTAGCTATTGACAATCCCGATTCACTTGCTGAAGTGCTGGAAATATCCGATTATGCAAAATCGTGTCGTTTCACGGATTGCGAGCATGTCAACGAGCCTGGCTGTGGCGTTTTGGAGGCGTTAAACCGCGGCATATTAGACCGCAAAGTTTATGAGAGCTATCAGAAACTTCGACGGGAGGCGTGGTACTTTTCTGCTTCGGAACATGAAAAACGAAAAAGGGGTAAATCCTTTTCAAAGTTAGCAGAAGAAGTAAAGAAGCGTAAAGAAAATCGCTAATTTCTATTCGTACGGTGTGGGTTTCAGTAGGTTTTCTCTAGAAGACACGGAAATTCCCGATTGTCAAAGCACCGTATTCCGTACATTTTGAGCAGAGAGTCTCGAACAAGTTTTTTCCGCCATAATTTCTATGGTACACTAATAGAATTATGGCGGGGCAAACAGTCTGGCAGATTTTATCCGGTTTATCGTTGATACCATTATGAGTTCATCTACCTGCGTTTCCTTGAGGAATGTTTGTATCTGTCCCTTAACTGTCGCCTTGGTTCCAACGAAGGAATATTTCAACATTTGGTTTAGGGACGGATGTTTCAATATTTCTTTCAGATCATCGGTCATTTCCGATAGTGTATGCAGTGGAAAATGGAAACTACCGATCATTATTTCCATTGGTGTAGGAAATGACCGCTTTACGGATATACAGGAAAGCATACCCGGAATTACACCTAAGGTTCTTGCTAAGGAACTGAAAATGTTGGAGCAACACCAATTAATAAAAAGGATCATCATTGATAGTTATCCTATCAAAATTTCTTACACATTAGAAAAGTATGCAGATACGCTTACTCCCCTCGTCTATTCCCTGAAAGATTGGGGAGTGAACCACCGTAATAGATTGTTCCAAAATCAGGAAAGTTTAATGCTTTGGTATTGAAATAAGTACATGATAATACCAGTATACAAAAACTATTTTGAGGTGAGTAACAACTTAAGTTTTTTATTAAAAGCTGCACCTTGATCACAGTTGGTAAAAAACACGTACCCCGACGCGTTTTCCTTATTAATTACAAATCCCGATTGGAAGTCGCCATTATTTCCCCCATGTGCATACAGATTGCCATAACTTACAGGCATAATTGCCATACCTAAGGCCCATGCTGCTTCCCCATCATTTTTTTGGGGAGCATCAGGCGGTAATTTTACCTGCTCTTTGAAGAGCTCTTTAAACTTTTTTTTACTTAACCCTTTTTCCTTCATTAGTGCTATCAAAAAGCGCGAATAATCCTCCGCATTTGTATGCAGGCCACCAGCAGCTCCGAACCAAGTTGAATCTTGATCGGGAAATGAAGTAGGCCATTTTTTTTCCACCTTTTTTCCCTTCGAGTACCCACTTACCTTATGTTGAGTAATATAATTATTTCCACTAAACCATGAGTTTGTTAAGCCTAATGACTTAGCAACATCCTTTTGAAACAGTGCGTCGAGCGTTGCAATGTCAAGGCCGTTCAAATAAGCCAAAACTTTTGACAAATAAAAATATCCTTCGCCAGAATAAGAAAACATCGTTCCTGGAGTAAACTTAAGGTAGAGGTCACCGTATCTGTGTAGCTTTTCATCTCTTTTGTCGAAGTACCTCCAATTGGGAAACCCAGATTGATGTGATAATACCATCCTAGCCGTGATTAACTTATATCGTTCATCAACTTCAATATCTTTATAAGGTAGGTACTTATATAATGGGGTATCTAGTGCCAATAGTCCTCTTTCAACCATTTTCAATGTAAAATAGGCAAACAGCGGCTTCGATAATGATGCCGCTTCAAAAATAGATTGCTGATTCACAGATGATTTTGTTTCCAAATTTCCGATTCCCAAAGAGCGGCTATAGACAACCTTTCCATTATTAATTAAGGCGAAGGATAGGCCAGGCATTTGTAAGGCGCCCATTTTGCCGATGAGAAATTTATCTAAAACGTCTTCACTAATTTTTCTCCCGCTTAAAGTATGATACTGTACAGTTTCAATAGACGAAATAGTGATTAATACAAGAATTGCGAAAAAACTATATAGAAATCTCTTTGAAAGCAGTGTTCTCTTGCCCATAACAGCTTTTTAATCTAAAAGACACTATTTGTGAAAGAAAGTTGCATTACGTTTTAATCTACTGGCTGATTTAAGTAAAAGGGAATTTCGGAAGCAGCTTATTATATATATGCATAATATTGGTACTCCGTATAACCCTGTTAAATCGCCAGCTATTATACCAAACGGTGCAATGGTTATAGGGGGCATTAAAATCCCGATCCTCCTCTCCAAAAAAATCTCAAATAAATTTGCGCAACTCAAAAGTTGCATGTAAATTAGCAACTCAAAAGTTGCGCGTTTAATGAAAATGAAATCAGATATATTTCAGGCCATAGCAGATCCAACCCGTAGGGTCATTTTAACTTTAATTGCCATCCAGCCATTAACGCCTAATGCGATGGCTGAGAAATTTGATATGACCAGGCAGGCAGTATCGAAACACATTAAAGTATTGCATGAATGCGAATTAATTAAACCTGAGCATAGCGGTAGGGAGATTTATTATCACTTTAATGCAAAAAAAATGCAAGAATTTGACAACTGGTTAGCCCAATTCAGGCAAAACTGGGAAATTCAATTTAATCAACTTGACGAATTATTATCAACAATTAAAGAACAGAAAAAATGAACAACGATTTGCTATTTGATTTTAATGTTGACAAAGCAGCGAAAACGGTATTTATAACCAGGGAATTTAATGCCAGACTTTCTTTAGTATGGGACGCTTTTACTAAGCCAGAACTACTGGACCAATGGGGAGCGCCTGCACCAATGCGCGCCAAAACTAAGTATATGGATTTCAAAGTTGGGGGACAAAGATTTTATGCTATGATAAGCCCCGACGGGCAAGAGCGTTGGGCAATTCAGAGATATACATCCATTACTCCGAAAACAAATTTTAAACTGTATAATTCTTTTGCAGACAAAGACGAAAACCCCGAATTGCCGGGCTCTGAATGGGATTACATTTTCAGCGAACAAAATGGTAGAACAAAAGTGAGTATCACCATTTTTAATGAGTCCCTTGTCCGCATGGAGAAGATGATTGAAATGGGCTTCACCGAAGGATTTAAGATGTCAATGAACAATTTGGATAATCTGTTGGCAGCCTTATCGCAGAAATTATAAGAAGGAAATTGTCGATCCTGTTGACAACGGGAATGCTGAATAGCATGAGCAGAAAATTAAAAACTTAAAAATAAAATTATGAGAACAATCAATCCGTGGATAAACTTCAATGGTAACGCCGAAGAAGCATTCACCTTTTACAAATCAGTTTTTGGCGGAGAGTTCACAAAGATCATTCGCTTTAGGGATTTGTCGGGACCTGAATTTGAGGTTGCAGAAAACGAAGCAAATAAAATAATGTACATTAGTTTACCTATCGGTAAGCACAATGTGCTAATAGCCAATGATGTTCCGGAATTTATGGGACGAGTAAACGAGAACGAAAATAGGTCTAAAATATTTGTGAGCACTGAAAGCCATGAAGAAGCCGACAAAATATTTAACGGATTATCAGCGGGCGGAGAGGTTGAAGGGCCTATTGGCGACAGTCCTTGGAGTACATACGCTGGAATGTTTAGAGACAAATATGGTATTGAATGGATTGTAGAATTTGACTCGAGCTTATAACAATAAGTTTAAAATAATGAACCGAGCTGGCCGTCTCTTTCAAAAGAGATGGCTTTTATTTTTAGGAAATCTTCCTGTTTTCGGCATCCAGTCAAAACCAAAGAACAGAATCGATTAGATTGACATGTCTTAAAAATACTTGGTATCTTACCATGTATTAACAAAAGTTCATTGCTCATATTTTCGAATTATGCGATATTATATCAATTTGCAGCCCAACGAATTTCAAAAATAGTTAAGCGCTAATGAGATTTTCAATTGATAACTAGATTAACTTTTTAAATTAGCCCTATGAGATTAAATACATTTAATAAAGATCTGAAATTTGTAAAATCCGATTGGACAGGCAATAAACTGAACGATAAAGGGCTATATACAAACTTATATGGCGATGACATAAAAAGTTTTGGCGATGTATGGCGATGGATGAGAGGTGCCAAGCCACTTGCAAAGCTGAAAAGGAATCAGCAATCTCCCTTGCATTGGGAGGCCATCGAAGCAATCGATGATAAAAGTCAACATGCAATCATTCCTATCGGCCATGCTTCCTTTATTATCGATACAAATAGATTAAGGTTATTGATTGACCCGGTGGTTGCTCCAAACAGATTTATGAAACGATATACAAAAGTACCTTTTCACATTCCTGAACTGACAAATGTAGATTATCTTTTATTATCTCATAATCACCGTGACCATATCGATAAAAGTAGTGTCATCCAAATATGTAAATATAACCCTAATGCCATCATTTTAACCGGTTTAGAAATTGGTAGAATATTGAAGGGGTGGGGGATAAGAAACCAAATCCAAGAAGCAGGATGGTACCAACAATTCAAGACATCAGACAATCTGGCGATTGACTATTTGCCGAGCCAACATTGGTCAAGACGTTGGCTTAATGATACGAATATACAACTTTGGGGTTCGTTTATGATACAAGACAAAGTAACCAACAAGACAATCTATTTTGCCGGTGACAGTGGTTATGGACAGCATTTTAGTGACATCGGAAACGACTATTCTATTGATATCGCTATGATAGGTATCGGTGCTTATGAGCCGCGTTGGTTTATGAGCTCCGCACACACTGGACCATCAGATGCGTTAAAAGCATTTCAAGACCTAAAAGCAAAACAGTGGATACCGATGCACTACGGAACATTTGATCTAAGCGACGAACCAGTCTACTATCCTGAAAAAATACTAAGAGAACAGCACCCCGAAGCACTAGAACAAATCAAGTGGATGGATATTGGAAAAAGAATTGTTGTGCAGTAACAGGGAACTAAAGATGTTATAATGGAGGTAGTAGCTATGAGCAGGCAGTTAAAAGATTGGCTCAATCTTTTAACTGCCAATTTTTTGGTGCAATAAAGCCCTTTTTACCCTGCTCATATGCAGGTACAGTTTTATCGGCCTTAATGGCGTTATATGAACTAAGCGTTTGTTTGAGCGCCTCGTATTGTAAGGCTGCCTCTTTGCTCACATTATTTGCTTCGATTGAATCTTTTTCGATATGAAAAAACTGGTCCTCCGTCAATTTCATTCTCGGATTTTTATCGGATGCTTCAATCAATTTCCAATCGCGGTTGACAATCGCGCCTGCGCCTAAGAAAAAGTTCCGATCAATTTGTTGGTTGCTGTCTTTTAAGACGGGAAGTACGTTTATACCATCCAAAGGTTTTTTATGTGTAACCTTGATACCCGCTGCCGCTATCATTGTTGGTAGGACATCGACAAACCCCATGACCTGATTACTAGTATAGCCACCCTTAAAACCATCTGGCCACTTGATGATAGCAGGAGCACGTACACCACCTTCCCATTCGGTGAATTTTGTGCCTCTTAACACACCGCTTGAACCGCCCTCTCCAGGAGCGGCGCCATTATCACTGGCAAATAAAACAATCGTATTATGTGCTATTTTTAGATCTTCAAGCGTTTGTAAAATACGACCAATATTGCTGTCCAAATTGCTAACCATGGCTTCATACGTTTGCCTTTTAGTGTTTCCCCTCCCTTGGTTGCTGTTTCCAGAAACCTGTTTAAAGCCAGGTTTATTTTCGTCGTAGCCGTATTGTAATAAATCCTCTTTTTTGGCTTGCAACGGACTATGAGGGGCATTAAACGCTATATATAAGAAAAAGGGCGATTCACTGCTATAAATGCTAATGTTCTTGATGGCTTCATTCGCAATTAGGTCTGTTGCGTATCCTTTATCATGACTTGGCTCAAGGTCACGATGCCAATCCAGCTCGCCTTCCCGTTCGTGCGTGAAATAATCAATTGCGCCGTTGAGGTGACCGTAAAAATGGGTAAATCCCCTGCTAAGGGGCTGGTATTGCCGAGAGGCGTGTCCGAGATGCCATTTACCAAGAATAGCCCGATGCTTATAACCTGCGTTTGCAAGCAATTGCGGTAAAAATACTTCGCTTGTATCGACACCAAATTTTGACCAAGGAGGAATAACCGTACTTCTTAAGCCGTAACGATCGGGATAACGTCCCGTCAATAGCCCTGCTCTAGTGGGTGAGCAGATCGCTGCCGTATAGAACCTGTTCAGCTCAATTCCCTCTCGCGATAAACGATCTATATGAGGTGTTTTGATCGAGCTACCGTGATAGCCTACATCACCCCAACCGAGATCATCAGCAAGTATGATGATAATATTGGGTGCTACGTGTTGTTTTTTAGATGCTATAGTTCCTGAGGTGCCTTTTAAAAGCATGATAGATGGGAAAAGTCCAGCAATGAGGACCGTAAAAAAAAATAATGGATATTTTTGCATAAGAACCTTGTGTAATCGTGATAGCAGAAAACTTGCCTATAAAGTTCGTTACTGGGGCTCGATTAATTTTATCAAAACTTCGTTTTTTTGTTTAATTTTTTAATTAGATGTTTTTACGGTAGGAGTCTCCAACGACGGAGTGATCGGAAAGAATGCTATTATTAATGATACGAAAGGCACTATCGTTGGCGTAGTAAAGGATTTCCATAATCAATCTCTGTAATTTATTTCGGAATTTCGGAAAATAACGATATCTTTGTGCCATGGAATTAATTATGGTTTTCAAGGCGCTCAGTAATCAGACCAGAATAAACATACTTGTTTGGCTCAAGCATCCTCACCTTCATTTTCCAGCTGAAGAATTGCAGGACTACGATCCTAACCTTGGTGTTTGTGTAAGCGACATTAAGGCAAAGGCCGGTCTATCTGCATCCACCACATCAGACTACCTGAGCCTTTTACAAAAATGCGGGCTATTAGAAGCTACCCGCGTTGGCCAGTGGACATACTTTAAGCGTAATGAAGGAGCGATTGAGACCCTAAACAAATTAATCAAAGAAGCATTCTAATTTTTTTTAATTAATAAATTCGAAATTAAGCGAAATATCTAATCATGAAAGCAGTTTTAATCAACAATTACGGAGGGCCTGATGTCCTCCAGTTAACGGAAGTGAATACTCCTTACATAACAGATCCCTCCCAGGTACTCGTGAAGGTAAGGGCTACCTCAGTGAATCCACTCGATTACCAGGTAAGACGAGGAGATTACGCCTCATTATTTGATCTACCAATTATAACCGGGCACGACATTTCAGGCGAAGTTGTTGCAGTGGGTGAAACAGTGACAAAGTGGCGACCAGGGGATAAAGTCTATTATTCTCCGCGCTTTGGCGGCCCGGGCAGTTACGCCGAGTACCACCTTGCAGACGAAACGTCACTATCCAGGATGCCCGTTAATCTTAGCTTCGAGGAAGCTGCTGCTGTTCCCCTTATTGGAGGAACGGTATGGGAAATGCTTGTGGTACGGGCTAATCTAAAAAAGGGAGATACTATTCTCATCCTCGGAGGTGCGGGCGGTGTTGGAACATTGGCAATACAGGTTGCTAAATCACTGGGAGCTTTTGTGTACACAACAGGACAAAGCCTTTTACATGAGCAACTTCAACATCTTGGAGCCGATGTAGTTATTGACCATCATAGAAAAAACATCATTGAAGAGATACAGGCTCATACCAAGGGCAAAGGTGTGGACGTAATTATTGATACCGTCGGGGGCAGTACACTTTCAGACAGTCCCCTTGCCCTGGCTAACTATGGTAGAATTGTAACACTGGTCGATATTACTCAGCCCCAAAACCTAATCCATGCCTGGGAAAAAAATGCTACCTATCATTTCGTTTTCACTCGACAAAGCAGGGATGAGCTCCATCATATTACCAGATTGATTGAAACCGGGCATGTAAAACCGGTCATAGATAGTATCTATCCACTTGAAGAGGTGAAAAATGCTCACCAACGAATAGAGGATGCCAAACGAGAGAGACCTCTACTTGGTAAAATTGTATTGTCACTGTAAAATGTGTTCGATTTTATTTGATAAACTCAGAAAGCTGGAAAGAACCAAATATAGCATCGCCTAGTTACCATTTAAGCCGCCAAATCACTCACCGTTTTGGCGGTTTCACTTCCACGCAAAAGAGGGCAAAATCTCATTGAACAAACTAGCTTGTTCAGCTTATCCATATGCTTTCCAAAGGATTTATTAAGATCTTGCTCCTTTCCAGACTGATTGCCATGCCTATCGGCTGGTTTTATACATCATCTTTTTACCTGAATGATTACACAAGCTCTCAGAATTTCTGAAACCTAATAACCTGATTATTGATCGGTTTAACAGTTCTTAAATAAGCATAGATAGCGGCAAGATCGTTCGGTTTCATTCCAGCATACAGATACCATGGCATTGGTATTTGTGGATCGCCTGGATTAAGTTTAGCCGCCCGCTTTTCTTTACCTTCAAAGCCTTTAAATCGTTGGATGAATACATCTTTACTCCATGACCCAATACCGGTTAGTGTATCTGGTGTGATATTTGCAGAATATACGATACCTCCCTGCTGTTTAAATTCCATTCCGCCGCCAAACTCTGTCCCAGGGATTATATCCCCATGATATCTTTTACTATGACAATCAACACAAGCCGCCGCGTTAACTAGGTAAGCGCCATAATTGACGGTATCATTTTCCGTCGGTAGCTTACCCAAGTTTGCCTTATGTGGCATGGTATTAATGAGAAAGTTGACAGGGAAGTTAATTTCTGGTGCCGGTATGTCTTTTTTAATTGCAGGAATTGAACGCAAATAAGCAATAATACTATACACGTCCTCTTTATCCATCTGCCCTATATGATCCCAGGGCATTAGTGGAAAGATGGCATTACCAAACTTGTTCTCCCCGGTAGTTAGTGCTCTGAATATTTCCCCATCTGTCCAACTGGTTAATTTATAAGGAGTTATGTTGGATGCGTAAAACTTGCCGGGAAGGCCCATCTGCTGATCAAACATTTCACCTCCCGCCCCAAGACCTCCCACCACCGGGGCCCCATACAAACTCTTGTCCTTAGTGCTGTGGCAGTCCATACAAACAGAAACGTTGTTGGCTAAATATTCGCCGCGTTTTATCCGTTCTGCTGTGCGTTCTATTTTAATTTGAGGCGCGGCGCCTGTGTCTGGTAATGCTACCTTTACATAAGTACCGGCGGCAGCCACGATTATCAACAATCCGAGTAGGATAAATCCAATTACTTTTACTGCTTTCATTACGCTAATTTTGTGCTTATATGTTTTAAAGACATAAAAAATAGGGACAAAATCGACCAAGGGCAAATGCCAACGGCGGCGATTTTGCACCTCCCAGCCATATTAATTTTCAGAAATAGTTGGGCTTTTCATATCGTACTTATCGGATTTTACTATGTCAACTATGAATTTAGCCACACTTCGCCTGCTGATTTGTAAACTTGGTTTAGGGAAGTTATTAAAACTCACCTTTAAAGTTTTTATCTTTTTGGAGTCGTTTAAGGCAACAGGCCGTACAGCCGTCCAGTTTAAGTTTGAATTCGCTAATAATTTTTCCTCTGCTTCGTGTTCCGCGTAAACAGGGCCCATGTTGGTATAGTCAATTAACCATCGGAGCCAAAAAGGGATTTGTTTTTTGGTTTCCCCAACACCCCACGCAGAAACTGTAATTAGGCGTTTTAGGTTATGTTGATCCGCTTCGGCTATCACATTTTTTATGCTTTCAGATATGAAATTTGGGGGAGTTATTAATTTAGACCAGGGAGCATCTGAGGCTCTGACAATACCTAAAGCACTTATTATTAGGTCACACCCTTGCATTGCAGCCGCTAAATCTGCTTGACTGGTAGGTGTTCCCTGATACACTTTGATTGATTTTGAACTAAAGGGTATTTTGTTTTTATCCCGCACCAAAACATTTAAATCATAGCCTTGCTTCAGTGCCTCTTCAACGATAAGACGACCGGTTCTACCAGTGGCACCTATAATTAATATTTTCATATTCATTTTTTTAACAAAATTCATCCATAACTTTATCTTTGTCAAGTAATGGCACATTTGTCAAGTATTGACATTTAAGACACTAATACACATTATCAGCATGTTATCAGAAAAAATAATTGAAAAAAAAGTAGAGCTGGATTGTGATTGCTCAATATTAGGATCAATCAGTATCATAAGTGGCAAGTGGAAACCTGTTATTATCTGGATGTTATTATCAGGCCCAAAGCGATTTGGTGAGCTTCATAAAGCAATTGAAGGTATAGCCCTAAAGGTATTATCCAGGCATTTAAAAGAACTGGAGGCCGACGGCATCATCAATCGGAAGGTATATGCCGAAGTCCCGCCAAAGGTGGAGTATACACTCACTGAAAAGGGGATGTCGCTCAACGAAGTGATGCAGCTATTAGCAGAATGGGGTAAAAAGAATATAGTAGCCGAATAAAAACAAGCGCGTTACGATGCAGCAGATTTTGTTACAAAAATGCCTGAGCAGTGTCCCCGGTCTCTTGCTCGAGCATCTAGGAAAGCTACCGCCTGTTGTCTGGAATATCTCGATGTTAGGAGAAGGGTGAAAGCACGGTTTACAGGACCAAAATATTATTGTTCAGACTTGATTATCAAGCTATTCATCACTATACACCTTTGCTGCATCCTTCGGCAATCGCTGCACATGCAGCATGTATTCGCTTACATTTTTATCCCAATCTGCATGGTAGGTATAGTTTAATTTCTCGGCTATATAAATGGCCGAATTCCTGAATACATCCATTGTGGCATATACTGCTCTCCAAATATTTTCCATCTCGGCATCCGAATAAGTGTCCAAGAATTTTTTATATACTTCCGGTTCTAGATATTGCGGGTAGAATTTTCCAAACTTACCAGGGTTTACTGCAAAATCGTGATGGCATCCTATATACCAATCCATCATTTGCATCAAAGCTCCACGAATCACCGTGTTAAATAATTCTTTGACTAACACGGTTTCCCCACGCCACAACCCCTTTGCTAAGCCGGCATTCGTATACCAAAACTCATTGCAGCAGTCCTCGAAAGAGCGTGCTGAAGGTTTTTGCACTATATAACTTGCATCACTGGCAGGAGGGAGGGGACTAGCTTTGAACAGACCGCTTTTATCCCAAACTACCTTGCAAAGACTGTCACAGGTGAAGTTATCCAGTTTTTCGAGTGGTACCAATATTAGATCAATACGGTTTCCATCTTTAAATTGTAGCAGATAAGAAAATGCGCCTTCCAATTCAGGTGCAGGCGGATACAGTTCCATCTCTTCCGGCATTTGTAAGATCATTCTTTCTCCAAATACATCGATCCAGTCGTGATCCTTAAGAAACGGCTCGAGCCTTTCCACTACATAAATAATATCGTAATCTTGAAATATGTCCTTTGTTACATTTGAGTTTGACCGTGATCCATTCTGTAAAACTGCTAAAATACGTTGATCTTTCGCTGCAACGTCCATGATCAATTCTCTCATTTGTGTTTCGCTTCTGCTAACCATACATTATATCAATTTAGTGCGGTCTAATAATAATAATTTTTTGCTGATAGATAGTACTGGAGCTTTAAAAATTTTTGAACTGATTTCAGGGAAGATCAAAAAAAACAACTCATAATTATAGTGTCAGCAGCAAAACAAGATCAACAATGCAAAATGCGGTTAGCGTCCAGCTTATCTGTCCGGTCCATAATAGCGCGTGAAGTACAGTTATAGTTTGATAACACGTAGACATTTGTCGATTGAATTTCTAGGCAAATGTCATCTTCTAACATTTTGAGAGAAATTAACTTTGAATTGAAG
>DATMSZ010000437.1:0-4397 GCA_035565175.1 Pseudosphingobacterium sp. | reverse complement strand
ATGATATTTTCTGTTACAGCTATTGCACAGGAAACGGATACCAGCAAAATTAAAAAAGCATCTGCGGGCCAACCATATATACAGGAACAAGTTAATAAATTGTATAGTGAAAAAGATGGGAAAAAGGCTGAAATACTTGCTGCTGAGATTGTGAGGAATATCGACACAAGTCCTTTATGGAAAGGAGAAAAGGCAAAGAGGGATATCTATCGTGTTACACCGCTATATGCTTACCTGGATGCAGAAGATTTCAAAGGCTTTAAAAGCCTGCTTGGCAGGTTAGATAATGTTACAGGAACAGAAAGAATCCACTTTGCCACTGCCGGTTATGTAAGAAGGGTTGTAGCAAAAGGAATTGATCTGGATTTCGCCGGCCAATTGATCCGGAAAGAAAGGGAATGGGCAAGAAAAAAAATGCTGGATGCATTAACATCCAATACAGCTCCAGCCAAAGATGATGGCAGAATGTTTGCCTACGCCCTCTTTACCATGGACTATGATAAATTATTATACCGTAAAGGTGAAAAACAGATGGCATTTGATCTTATGAAAGAAGCGATGGAATATAATCGCAGTCAGCGCAAAAGCCCCGATGTTACAGATTATTATTTAACTGTAGCCGCTGAATTTATTCCACAGGAAGAGTTGAAAAAAGAAATGGAAACTTTGATTGAGAATGAAATGTCCACGGCCGGAATGACAACCAGGTTGAAAGCTATTTACATAAAAGAAAAAGGCAGTGAAGCGGGATTTGAAGCGTATATATCTTCCTTTAATAAGGACAACATTAAAGCCACAATGGAAGCATTGCGGATGACCATGTTAAATGAGGCGGCGCCAATATTTAGTCTGAAAGACTTGAAAGGAAACGAGGTAAATCTAAAAACACTGAAAGGCAAAACCATTGTGCTGGATTTTTGGGCCACCTGGTGTGGGCCCTGTATAGCTTCTTTTCCTGCTATGCAAACCATGGTAAACCGTTATAAAGACGATCCCAATGTTGAGTTTCTCTTCATTGACACGATGGAAAGCGGAGACAATAAGGAAAAAGAAGTTAAAGACTTCGTTGCAAAAAACAAATATGATTTCCAATTTTTAATGGATAGCAAGAATGAAGTGGCTAAACAATATAAAGTAAGGGGCATTCCTGCAAAGTTTGTCATAGATAAAAATGGAACTCTTCGCTTCAGGGTTACAGGATTCGCTAATGATGCAGCGTTGATGAATGAATTGGAAGCCATGATTAAACTGGCTAATTAACCAAAGGTGGCTATCGGACCTTACCAAATTTAGGGATATGAACATTTTGCTATCCCGGGTACATCATTAGCTGACTGAAAATTCAAAAATAATTAAATATGAAACCAATAGGAAGGCTGTTAATTGCAGCTCTTTTAAGTAGCTTGTCTGTTCATGGACAAGAAAGCTACGCCATAGACGGCCTGATATCTGGCGGTGCAGAGGGGAAAACAGTTTACCTGTTAAAAGGAGATATGGAACAGAACAGAATAGCTATGGATAGTACCATCATAAAGGACGGCAAATTCCAATTTAAAGGAAAGCTTGCAATGCCTGGCCCTTTTGCAATCAAGATTTACAAAACAGCTGACCGAAGCTATTTTACAAAGGATCTTGAGATTATCGCCAGGCCACATGTGCCGTTGTTTTTAAGTAATGGAAGCGTGCACATTGAGGCAGTCCTCGATAGCATGCCCGTGACAGCACTTAAGACGATGGCATATGATTATAATAAAGTAGATGTTACTGGTTCAAATGAGAATGCTGCCTACATGGAATATATCCAAAAGCTGACACCTCTGATGAAAGCAAAAGATGCGCTGCTTGCTGATTACAAAGCGTATTTGACTAAAAGGCCAAATGTTTCAGTTTCAGAAGGAATATCACTAATTCAGCGAATCGATGCATTCGATGATACATTAAAGACCTTTGTCATAAAATTTATAAAAGAGCATAAGGATAAACAGGCTGCGGTTTATGTATTCAGGAAAGAAATTTTTTCCTCAAACGTTGGTATCTTTTCGCCGGAGGAAATAAATGAGTTGCTTACCACGTTTTCAGCAGCCGTAAAAACTACACGTTATTATAAAACTGTATCAGCAGAAGCTCATGAAATTAAAAAATACGCAGTAGGTCGCCGGTTTACGGATTTAGATCTTATAGATCCCGGTGGCAGGCAAGTGAAGCTATCAGACTACGTCGGCAAGGGAAAGTATGTGCTACTGGACTTCTGGGGACCATGGTGCATACCATGCCGCAAAGAGTTTCCTTTTGTGAAGGAGGCCTATGAACTGTATCATCCGCAAGGGTTTGAAATCATTGGCATCTCAGTGGATAACCACAAAGACAGGTGGCCAAAGGCAATGAAAGAAGAGAATTTACCCTGGAAGCAACTTGCTTATCCTAAGCACCCTTTAGTAAATGAAACAGGCGTGAAGCTTTATGCCTATTGGTCAATCCCCTTCTGTGTGCTTATCAGTCCCGACGGCACCATTGTTGACCGCAATATGTCCGGAGCCTATTTAGACAGAAAACTGATTGAGATTTATGGAAATAAGTTTAGTCATAGGTAAGATTACAATTATTCCAGGCCTCCACGGTTGAGGCCTGGAAGCACTCTTAGCGTAACCTGAACTACAATTGCATGCTACTTACCATGAAACTGCTCCAATAGCTCTCTCCGGAAGGTGATGCCTATAGGCAAGACTACATCATTCTCCAAATGAACCTGCCCGCCGCTAATGCGCTTAATTTTGCCTAAAGCGACGATATAAGATTTGTGAATTCTTTTAAAGGGCGCTCCCTGCAAATTATGCTCAATTTCGGTTGTAGTGATGGGTGTAACATAAGTTGTACTGTCAGTATAAACCTTTACATAATTACCCAAACTTTGTATATAACTTATTTCATTCAATGGAACTTTAACAATATCCTTGTCTACCCGTATCATTAGAAAGTCCGGATGCGCAGGAACGCCGCCATTTGCCTCAAACGAATAAGCCGGAGGTTTGAAACGCAACAGGACTTTGTCGATGGCTGCTAAGAATCTTGGAAATTCTATGGGCTTAACCAGGTAATCCACCACCTGATATTGATAGCTCTCCAGTGCATATTCCTTATGTGCCGTGGTTAGTACGAATTGCGGCGGAAAGGACAAAGCAGCCAGCATCTCCATCCCTGAAAGGCCAGGCATATTGATATCCAGGAATGCAAGATCAACCGGATTCCTGTAAATATAATCCATCGCCTCAATGGCATTATAAAACGACCCAACAAGAGTAATTGTACTTAGACCTTTAAGATAATGCTCCAGGACAAGGTGAGCACCTTCTTCATCGTCGATGATAATTGTCCTTAACGGCTTCATTAGGCAAATGTTAAACGCAAACGTAGATTTGTTCTGAACTCAACCTCGTTTTGCGATGTTTCAAAATTATAATCTCCTTTATACAACAGTTCCAATCGCTCACGGATGTTCACATGACCAAGGCCAGTTGAGCTTTCCCGGAGTGCCTTATCCGGCATGGAATTTTTTATATTCAACTCCAATATACTATCTGAAACGTCTATTTGTATCCTGACAAACCATTTGGGTTCTATCGTAATACTATGCTTAAAAGCATTTTCTACTAACGTGATCAGAATTAATGGCGGTATACGCAAACCGAAAGCTGTTTTCTTGTCTTCGGTAAATACAAATTCTATATCACAGCGTCTGCCAACGCGCTGCTTCTCCATTGAAATATAGTTTTCAATAAACTTCACTTCTTCATAAATGTCTACGGTTGCCTTAGCCCCATTTTCCACCTGGTAACGCATCAGGTTGGATAAGCTGAGAATCAGCTCGGGAACTTTATCAGGTTCACTCAAGCTTGCACCATAAAGGTTATTGAACATATTAAAAAAGAAATGTGGATTAAGCTGTGCGTGGAGGTACCTGATGTTCATTTCATTAAGCAATAATCGGTCTTCGTTCCTTTTTTTTAACTCCATGGAATACTGGCGGATAAGAAAGAGCGTCATGATAGTCATCGTTGTAACAACACAAATCACGAAATGATAGATAAAGGCATCGAATATACTCTCTTCACGGTAAAATCCCGGTTCTATCCAGATATAGTCTGCGGCGTAGAGCAAAAGTGCTCCTATCAATGTAGTTACTGTGGTAACCACCGAATAAGCAGCATACCGCTTATGGATCAGTAAAGGGAACACAAAATACCGATGCAGTTGTGCCTGGGCATAAAGAATCAGAAAAAAGACCAGCCCTTTAATGAAACCCAGAACGGTATCCACCTGGATCCACTCATGTAACATGGTTAGTATAAACATGCCAATAAAAAATCCAATTTCCTGGATATAACCTTTCTGGAACCATT
>DATMSZ010000436.1:0-3632 GCA_035565175.1 Pseudosphingobacterium sp. | reverse complement strand
CAAGAATGTGTAGATATGTCGAACTTGAGGATAAAGAAAAATAAGCACCAAAACCGTCATGTGACACCACTTATGCACAGGTTCCAGAGCTTTCTCACTAATATTCTCTATTTCTTTTAGATAGATTTTGTTACTGTTAAGCTGTGAAGGTACCTGCTTGGGAATGCCATCAAGTCTTTCGACTGTAGCAGTACAGTATCCAAAATAGCCATAGGCTTCAGTGGAATTTAAATGATAGAATAGAGAAAGAAAGTATAGGATTAGATGGTATATGTGGATACATATGCACATCAGCAGGAACACCTGGTTCATGGACACCATTGTATTTAAGCAACAACGCGCCTGAATATTTGAATGACAATACGCCCAAAACACTAGTAGGAAATGATATAAACTTGTCAACTGTACCTGATATCCTAGAAAAAAACGTTGCAACAGATGAAGCTTATTTTTTTTCATCTTTTAGAGAAGGTAGAAAAATAGATTTTATTGTAACTAATATTTCTAATTTACCTATTAAAATAAGTTTTCCATATGGAAGTGCCGAAAGCACAATACCTTCTACCTTATTTGGAGATAATACTACCAAATAAAAAATTCATTTTTTCAATTATAACGAGTAGATTCTCGGCTAAAATAAGATGCATGGCCGAACTGGACTTGCATTACCTGCCGGTTGTACCCACAGGCTAAAAGAGAATTTTATGGAACAGACTTCTCGACAGTGAGCCTCTATAGCACGGTAGAACTGAACCTTAACAACGGGACGATAGGAATAGTTTTCTCTCAGCAGACCTATCAGAAAATTGTTGAGCGACCAAACTTGTAATCCATAAGACAAACCCGTATATCTAATTCCATCAAGCAATTTATTGCATTAATTACTGAGCATAAAGTATTAAATAATCATCATCAATCTCAAAATCCTCATACATCAATTGATAATCCTTATTTGCCCGAAAAATAGATTTGCCTTCACCTCTTTCTATACAGATTTCGGCAAGCTCATTTTCATTAAGGTGAAACCCTTGCCATTGCCCCAGTTTAGCCAGCATATTACTTTGATCACTCATGTTACTGTTAGGTTTTTTTATATTAGCGTTAAGGCACAAAGGTGTCATTTTGTTGCACTCGTAAATACATCTATTTATGGATATGTCTACTCCGGTGAAACCTCACTCAGCGCCTAGCATTTTTAAACATTATTTTGAATATAACAAATATCGATAAAACAAACGTTCCCAATTAGATATGAGCATAAAACGTGTATAAATAGAGTAAATGCGAGTATTAATTCTGTGTTAAGAGGAAGTTATGAGTTCTGTTTTAGTCGCCCGAGAAGAAAACACGAGAGCGATGGTTCGAAAAGATCGAGAACTGTAGCGAAGAAAGTAACCTAATAAACCAATAATTACTTTCCAAATAAATATTGATTTTGCAGATTTAGACCACCTAAATCTCTATATGCCTGGCCACTTCGAGTATATTGTACAATTTTCTCTAAATGTCGTTCATGGTGCAGATCGGTACCAACCAAATCATACAGTCCATTTTTTATAAGATAAATAGCTGCTTTGGTAACATCTTTCCCATAATAGCCAGTCACAGAAAGCAAGTTCAGTTGCAGCAAACATCCCAATTCTTTTAGGCGATGATACATATGAGGGCGTTGAAAATAAAAAGTATAACGCTCCGGATGAGCCATTACAGGCTTATATCCTTTAGTAACTAATTGAAAAATAGTCTGTTCCAACTGAATCGGCTCAGCTAGCCAAGGCATTTCTATTAAAAGAAAATTATCAGGTAAAGGATTAAGCTTTCCTTCAACTAGCGTACTAACAAACTGTTCCCCCAGCATATGTTCTGCCGCCGCAAAGGTATACACTTCTTCCAAACCTTCTTTGCACAATTCATTTTTCAAGCGACTATGCGACTCGGCAATCGTTTCCGACGTGTTAGGATAGACCTCATCATAAACGTGAGGCGTTATAATAAAACGAGATAATCCCAATTCTCGCAATGTTCTGATAAAATTAACACTTGTTAAGGGCTCCTGTACGCCATCATCTATACCTGGCAAAAGATGAGAGTGCATGTCTGTTCCAACCCACTTCAGATCGGTGTGTCCTTGTTTCTTAAATAAGTTAAACATCTTTTTCATATTTCAAACGCTCACAAGATACAAGATTTAAAAGCTAATACGCTTGTTTATCTCCAATAATCATTCTCCAGAAAGTCAAAAATATGATCTTTAAGTCAAGTGAAAAGGCCCAATGTTCAATATACCAAATATCGTGTTCGATTCTAGCCTTTAATAAATTAGGATTAGCAGACTCACCTCTCAATCCATTTACCTGTGCCCAGCCAGTAATACCGGGTTTAGCTTGATGTCTCACTAAGTAATTCTTTACCAAATAGGTAGATTCAAGATTCATTAACGAGGCGTGAGGTCGTGGCCCTACTACCGACATTTCTCCGCGCAATACATTTAAAAATTGCGGAAATTCATCCAAACTGGTTTTTCTCAAAAACCTTCCCACTTTGGTTATCCGCGGATCGTCCTTTTGTGCCTGCTGAAATTTCCCCTGATTATTTATATCAGGAGCCTTCACGTACATAGACCGAAATTTATAGCACAAGAAAGGTCTATTACGCTTCCCCCACCTCTCTTGCTTATAAAAAATAGGTCCCTTTGAATTCAGTTTAATAGCAATTGCTATAATTGGAAAAAGCCACGAGCAAATAAAAATAAGCACAAAACTACTAAAAATTAAATCGAAGGCGCGCTTTGCTGCTCGGTTATAAATATCCTCCAACGGTTCATTGCGTACGCTTAACAGTGGAAAACCACCTATCATACTAAAACTATACATTCCCGAGCTGCTCATTTGGAATACATTTGGTATAATCCGTAAGCGTACTGCATGTGCGCTCAAAACGGAAGCTATCTCCTTCGCATTATAAGAAGCATCCGGTTCTTCCGTAATAAAAACTTCATCGATATCTTCCATATCTCCCAAAGGTTGATCCCCCAGCATCAACACTCTTCCACCTTTGTCGTTCTTTGTAGGTCGGGAGAGGCTTAGTACCCCTTGTACATAACGCACCAATTCATACCCATAAAATTTATTCTCCCGGATGTACTTACAAAACAACTGTCCGTTTTCCCCCCCTCCAATAACCAGAGCCCTCCTTCTCAAATAGCCATGTCTAAACACAAGTAGATAAATCTTTTTTAGTAAAATTTTACTTAGCGGTATTAGAAAACCTAATAGCATACCATAAATTACTACAAAAGTCCTCGAATAATCATTTTCTTTCACAGCAAAAATAAAAAGCACCACCAGCATGATTTGCCAAATTATCGTGTTAGCGGTTTTAAAAAGTTCTCGCATTTGATTTTCTTGTATTTTATCTTCATACAAGCGATTAGAGCGCGCAGTGAAATACCATCCGCATAACAGAAATAGCAAGAATCCTAAATCGTATAATCCCAGCCGATAAAAATACTCGTAATTACTAAACCGTACCGCTATGAAAAAAGAAAGAATAACGAAAAAAAAGTCTGTAACTACATGCGTAAAATGAAAAAAATAACGGCTACTTAAATCCATACTTAAAGTAAAATTATG
>DATMSZ010000435.1:0-6760 GCA_035565175.1 Pseudosphingobacterium sp. | reverse complement strand
TAATCTGATAACAGGAGATTACAATGATTATGCTTCTTTGGTAAATGCTTTTAAAGGAGTGGATAAATTACTATTTGTTTCAAGTAGCGATGTTCCCAATAGAACCTCACAACATGAAAACGTTGTAAAAGCAGCAAAGGAAGCAGCCGTTAATCATATTATATATACCAGTGCGCTACTTACTGTTCCGGTAGAAAAATCTCCTATCAGTTTTGTAGCACAGGCACATGAAAAAACGGAGAAGTGGCTTTCCGAAAGCGGACTTACATACACGCTATTAAAGAACAATCTTTACATGGATATTATACCACAATTCATTGGCGATAAAGTGTTGGAAACAGGCACAATCTATCTTCCGGCAGGTAATGGTAAAACGGCCTTTACATTACGTTCCGACATGGCTGAAGCGGCAGCCAAAGTTTTGGCAACAGAGGGGCATGACGGTAAAGAATACAACATTACCAACTTAGAAGCATATACATATCAGGATGTAGCAGATGAAATTTCAGAAATAACAGGCAAAACAATCAGCTATGTTTCCCCAACTCCTGAAGAATTTACTGTCGTTTTAAAAAATGCGGGTGTGCCTGATGAAATGATCGGAGCATTCGCAGCATTTGCCCTGGCGCAGGCGCAGGATGAATTTAATGTAACGGGCAATGACCTGTTTGAAATATTGGGCAGAAAGCCAGCAACATTAAAACAATACCTAAAAGAAATTTACGGAAATAAATAAAGTATTACGGCAGGACGAAGGGAGTCGGGTTTACTTTTTCGGAACACCTCCAGTTTATAATGAGTATGGTTCCAAAGGTTCTTGAATGGATAACTATCCTTAAAGGTCTTTTTCATTCATTATGGTTATCTCATTATTCTCGATAATGACCTCTAAATGTTTATTCCCTTTTTGTATATAGAGAATATTTGTTGTTTCCTCACTATCGGAAAAGCGTACTTCCTCCGTGCAGGATATCGTATAATGCATAAATTCGGCACGCACTGAATCGGAGATTACCTGGGGCAAAACCTCACCGGTATATCTCCGCAATGTGCTTTTCCACTCACCATCCCATTTATAGTAAACCAGATGAGCAGTGCCATTGATTTTACATTTGACTGCAATCCCATGATCAGTCACCTGCCAGACCGGTCTGTCGAAATTCATGAAATTCGAATAGAAATGGTCCTGTACCCTTAAAATTGCCTTACTGTCTAGCTTGCTACCGGCAATATCCTGCAGACTACCGGATGATTGATCTGATCCGCTAGCATTCTTACGGCTATAAGCACGAAGCTGTCCAATCACCAATATCCCCATAACCAGTACGGCAACCGCTATCAGTGTAAACGTTAAATAATCCATCTCTATATTAATGTCACAGAACAGGTCATGCTTAATTGGGAAAAAAAACTTTCCGAGATCACTGTTCTTTGTCGGTACTCATAATTCTATGTGTTATTTGCCTTATACTTAATGTGGATATACCGCTCCGGAGATAAAGTAGTATGACGGTCAAATTTAGAAACTACGATTCGGAAGCACATTGCTTTAAGGCTCAAATTTGCATTCCCTAAGGCTCAATATGTTATTGATCTTTGGGTTTATTGGGCTGCTTTCCAACCGGTGATTTGGCGTTTGCGGGGAAAATTCGCTGAATGCAAAGTGATGGAGAAATGGGTTATAATAATCACTGCAGGAAGGTTCTGTTGCATTATTTTTTTGCCATACCCACAATTTTCTTTGCTAGAACCAAAGTAGGATCAACTAAGGGAATTCTATTTCCTTCCATTACAATTTCATTTTCATGGGGAAACATCAGGGGAAGCTCCGTACATCCCAATATAATAATATCGGCGCCGCTATCAATAACATGTTTTGCAGCTTTCAATATATAATCCTTACAAACATCGTCGGAAAAGCCGGCCTTAACGCCATATTCACCATAAATACTTTCCATGACATACGCCTGATGTTTTTCATCTGGTATGATAACGTCAAAGCCGAACGCTTTTAACACATCATGGTACACCTTGCTCTGAATAGTTCCACTGGTTGCCAATAAGCCAACTTTAGCACCTTCACCGTATATGTGGCCGATATGTTCGGCCGTGGCACTCAGCATATTTATTATGGGAATACCCAGATGCTCTTGGATACCTTTCACAAAAGCATGGGCAGTGTTGCAGGGAATAGCTATTGCATCTGCACCTTCTGCTTCCAGGCGTTTACAGGTAGAGTACATTGCTACAATAGGGTCTGTTTCCCGGCGGACTAAGTTTGCTGTTCTATCCGGGATCTGCGGATTTTGCTCAACGACCATTTTAATATGATCCTGATCTTTCTGGGCAGGAGTATTCTGTATGATCTTATTCATAAAATCCACTGTTGCCGAGGGGCCAACGCCACCGAGAATACCCAGCTTAAAGGGTTTTTCCAGTTTGCTATGAGCGTTTTCCAGAGCATAATTTGCATATATCTGATTAACATCCAGCAATTGTATCCCCCTTCTCCAGAGCTGTTCCACAACAAGTGAAAGCTCAGTAATGCCCGGCAAAATGATATTACAACCTTTTTCATTCAACTCGGCACAGACTTCACAAACATATTCGAGGGCAAGTCCATCAAAATGACCGTTCTTGATGCCGTACTCCCCATAAATAGCCTCCATCAACCGGTTTTGCGTTGCAGGAAATACCAGCTCATAATCGTGAAAATAGCTATCGAGCATCTTGTTTTCTTTCACAAAATCAGAAGTCAGTACACCTATCTTAGTGCCTTTTGGGAATGTGGAGTATATATAGCAGGACAGTGCCTCAAAAATATTCACAATCGGAATAGTGATTTCCTTTTGCAGCTCATCCAGGAAAGAGTGGCTCGCGAAGCAGGGCAACAATATTTTACTGACACCTTTGGCCTCGAAATTTTTGCATATGTTATAAGTATAGTATTTTCTCGACCTGATATCTTCTTCCTGATGCAAAGGGAGGTTGATCTGGCTATAAGGCTGCTGCTCAAATATGAAATGATAACCCAACTGGTTTTTCAGAACCTTACTGTTTTTAAGCAACTTAAAAAACAGATCTCCACCCGATAACGTACCTAAGCCGCCTATAACGGCAATTTTTTCGACCATTGGAAATTCAATAAGTAATTATTCAAAATTAATATTTTATTTGGAGGGACGGTAGACAGTAACCAAAACATATTTGCTAACCTCTAGTATACCATTCATAAAAAACAATCATTTATCGCATACTTTTGTATTTAGTAATATATTATAAATGTGTAATATAGGATGTTAGGAAGGTGAACTGACTTTTCTCTAATGACTTTAAAATCATGGGCAGCCATGTTTGGGCAGGCTTGGTAGTTAAGAAGCAGAAGCCGGTGAAGTGAAGGTATCACTGGTTATAGATGGCAAGCGTTCCGTAAAATTTGACGGAAATCTTTACAAGATGAGCTCAAGATCCTACTAAACCTGATACCGACAGGAAAGTTATACGAGCTTTTCAGCAATATGTATCACTGAGATATTGATCATCTTTATTACATTATATAGATAACAGAAATAATGATAGAAACTGAACAAATAAGGTCAATCAATTATTCTGGCATATTTGTTTCGTGCTTTGCACAACACGATACGAAAACCGTTGAAGCAATTCCCAACCATTCACTCAACTATGTATGCGCCGGAGAGCAGATTGTTGAGACAGGAAATACTAAGATAGTAGTCGAAGCAGGCGAAGCGGTCTTTGTGCGAAGAAACCATCGTACCAAAATTTATAAACACGGGAAAGACGGTAATTTTTACAAAGGGATATCCCTCATTTTGGATAGGAACGTCCTGAGGAACTTTTATAAGACGCTTGACAAAAGCAGTATTCCGGCAGACATTGACATATCGGACGATAATGTGTTTAAAATAGGACGGAGAGCAGATACACGAAGCCTATTCGATTCACTTACGCCCTATTTTGATGAAAACCTGAAACCCACGGAGGCTGTGGCACACTTAAAATCCCTGGAGGGAATCTATGCATTGTTAAATACATCCGAGTCCTTTTATCAGATACTCTTTGAATTTACAGATCCATGGAAAATAGACCTGCTGGAATTTATGAATGAAAACTATAAGGATGATCTCACATTGGAGGAAATTGCACGTTATACGGGCAGAAGCCTGGCAACTTTTAAGAGGGATTTTAAAAAAATCAGTAACCTGAGTCCACAGAAGTGGTTAATCAGGAAAAGATTGGAAGCGGCTTATCCGCTTCTACAGGAACCCAATAAGAAAGTACTTGATGTGTATCTTGAAGTTGGGTTTAAAAATCCATCGCATTTTTCCAGGGCCTTCAAAGCACTGTACGGTATAGCCCCAACAGAAATAAAGCGGGATGAAGGCGATCTAGGTCATCAATAGTAACTATCACTTTGCGTTGCGCCGTTTTAGCTCGATAGAATCATTGTTCATTTTCTATACCTTCTTATAATTTCCCGAATCTGGCCGTTCTCATCATATTTCTTATAATATTCGACCGGTTTGTCTCGCATAATATAGCCATATATTCGTCTAAGAATCCAGCCAACGAAAAACAGGCCGCTTACAAAAGGTAACTTTTGATCTGGTAATTTATCAAGTATATTGATGATTTCTTGAAAGTCCATAGCATCACTATTTAAATTATGATGCTATCCACTTATGGTCGTGAAGGCACTCCAATTATAAGAAATATTTTTCATATTCCAAAGGACACCTAAAATAGGGGCTTTAAGGCTGTAGGGGAGGCCTTTTTGTCTTTTTCAGTACGATTTCTGTCGATTTTAGTATTAAAATTTCTAAAATCGACAGAAAATAATTTAATCAATGTGAGGGTCAATGCTGAGGAATAATTATTTGTCAATAAATATCAACTCTAGAAAACTATCTTCCCCACAATTGCTCATATTTACTTGTAAATAATAAAACTCTTAATTACATTAGTGCTGTCAAACTAAAATAAAAAAATTAAAATTGCGTGGTTGGGGCTTGTGGAACTCACAACTCATAACAGGCAACTCACAACTAGAAAAGACCAAACCATAAGAATCAAAAAAGATTAATTAAATACAGTCGAAGGAGAACCTTTTAACAGAAAGGCAATTTCGAGTAGCTGTCAGTCGAAAAATCAACAGTTAAATCATTACCAGACCCTAAACCAGTCTAATCCATTAGGATAATCTATACCTATATGAATAAAATCATTACCACCACCACTAATACATTAGAAGGTTGGACGATCGAAGAATACCATGAACCTATTACTGCCAATATGGTGGCAATATAAACTTCGGAAATATCAATACTCAACTCTATCAATACAATGGAAACCAAAGCATTAACGTGACGCTAACCTATCGATTTAACAAGGGGAAAACCATTTCAATCCAGCAACGAAGCGGTAGCAGGGACGAACAGAACAGAATTAATTAGATGTAACCTAAGGTCTCTTCTTTTAAGTATAAATGTCCAATTACGACACCAAACAGGAAGTAAGTGTTTTGGTTTAAGAGAAGTTCAATTTAACGTCCTCTTTTATGGACTTTAAATTTGTACATTTATAAAGCCTTTCCTTAACACTTTTTATTTTATACAATGAAATTATTTGTCGCATTTATTTTAAGTATATCAATAAGCACGATAGTAACGAAGACATATGCTCAAATCAGTGATACGACTGCTCTGTTCCGATCGATAAGTCGGATGGATAGTCTTTTGTTCAGTGCCGTCAACACCTGCGATACAAATGAATATAAAAAATTCTTCACGGTTGATCTGGAATTCTATCATGATAAAGGTGGTGTCTCGTCCTTCGCTACAGAACTTGCTTCCATTCAACAGAGATGTAAGCGGGGCATACACGTCAGAAGAGTGTTAGTGCCCAATTCATTAACAGTTTATCCAATTAAGGATTACGGAGCCATACAGGAAGCCAGACATACCTTTTACTTTAAGGAACCGAACAAACCGGAACAGTTGGGAGGAACATTTAAGTTTATACATATTTGGAAATTGGAGGGTGGAACATGGAAAATTAGTCGGGTAGTCAGTTACGGTCATTGATCGTGCTTTACAACGCTAATGTATCTGCTCGACCAAAATCTGATAATAGACGCTACATGCTTGGGTTTAACCAATACAATAGATTACTTGAGAACAGCAGTAAACCAATAGGAAGAAGTACAGCAACTTCTTCATGCCGAATATCTCAAAAGAACATATAGAATAATTTTTTTAGAAGACTTACAGGAAATAGTGATCTCAAGTAGCAAGTAGTAGAATCAAACATTTATTAAGAAAATAAATATGAAAGCTTATTTTTACTTAATACTATTCCTAACATGTTTATTGTGTGTCTCTGCAAAGCCAAGAACAGAACTTGATACTTGTCAAGATGTAAGGTTAAAAGGATATGTAATTAGACAATATAAAAAGAGTGATATTGAACGATTAAAATCTGATACATCAAAACATGTTATTGATTATTAACAAAGTGCATACTTTCTGTCTATAGAGAATAATATTTTAAAGCAATCAGTATTAGATTCAATTAATATTCTCAATTCTAACGAGGTGTATTTTTTACCTTCTAGCCAAACGAATGATTTAATAATAAAATATTGTGGCAATAATGAAAGGAAGTTGTTTAAGGGTGCTTCAAATACAGATTTAGATCTGACATTCTTTCAGATTGGCAAGAAGCAGGATGCGTTTTTGTA
>DATMSZ010000434.1:0-4276 GCA_035565175.1 Pseudosphingobacterium sp. | reverse complement strand
CCCTCGGGGATCTTTTGTAGAAATCATCAGATTAGGTGTTGGGGGGCAGGTGTCGTTTTCAACAACATATTCAGGTATTACCCGCGGGAATCACTATCATACCCGGAAAATAGAACGGTTCGCCGTTATCAGAGGATCTGCTCTTATTCAGCTGAGAAAGATTGATGAGAAAGAGATTTATGATTTTTACTTAGATGGAAGTGAGCCAGCGTACGTAGACATGCCGATCTGGTATACGCACAATATAAAGAATGTTGGAGACGATGAATTATATACGATTTTTTGGATCAATGAACCCTTTGATGCAGCAGATCCTGATACCTATTTCGAAGTAGTATAAGAAGAAACTTAAATAAGAAAATGGAGAAACTTAAAGTAATGACAGTAGTTGGAACCCGTCCAGAAATCATAAGGTTAGCGAGGGTAATAGCAGCCTTGGATGATTCAGAAGCTATTGATCATATATTGGTTCATACTGGCCAAAATTACGACTACGAATTAAATCAAATCTTTTTTGATGATTTGGCAATTAGAAAACCCGATTATTTTTTAAATGCGGCCGGTAAAACGGCAACCGAAACGATTGGAAATATACTTATCAATATAGATCCTCTATTAGAAAAGACAAAACCGGATGCTTTTTTGGTGTTAGGAGATACAAACAGTTGTCTTTGTGCTATTCCGGCCAAAAAACGGCACATACCGATTTTTCATATGGAGGCTGGAAATAGATGTTTTGATCAGCGTGTACCGGAAGAGACCAATCGGAAAATTGTTGATCATATTTCTGATATAAATCTTACATATTCTAGTATCGCTAGAGAGTATCTGTTACGTGAAGGAATTTCTGCTGACCGTGTTATAAAGACGGGGTCACCGATGTTTGAAGTGTTAAATCATTATCTGCCACAGATACACGCATCCGGTATTGTAAATAAATTAGGCCTAAAAAAACACCAATATTTTGTGGTTTCTTCTCATAGGGAAGAAAATATTAGTTCCGAAAAAAACTTCAAAGCTTTAATAGACAGTTTAAATTGTATTGCTGAAACTTATCGTTTGCCTATCATTGTGTCTACTCATCCCCGTACAAGGAATATGATCGATAAGCAACAGATCGAGATCAGGGCAGAAGTCCAGTTTTTAAAGCCACTAGGCTTTCACGACTATAACTCTTTGCAGATAAATTCGCTTGCTGTTTTATCAGATAGCGGGACGATATCTGAGGAATCATCCATTCTTAACTTTCCTGCCCTTAATATAAGAGAAGCCCACGAGAGGCCAGAAGCTATGGAGGAAGCCTCAGTGATGATGGTAGGTTTAAATAAAGAACGCATTTTGCAAGGATTGGTTCAGCTACAAACACAGGCGCGTGAAAAAGATCGGACTTGCAGATTGGTTGCGGACTATTCAATGCCCAATGTTTCCGAAAAGATAACAAGGATAATCTTGAGCTACACAGATTATATAAAAAGAGTTGTTTGGAATGAATCATAAATGTTGAAAAAAAGAATTTTAATCCACAGTATTGCTTTTAGCCCTGACGGTGTTTCTACAGCGTATTTATATAATGATATCGCCTTAAAGCTAAAAGAAGCAAATTTTGATGTTATAGTATTAACTACTACTCCCCATTATAATGCAATAGAAGCTCAGCTTAAGAATCAATTGTTACATAAAAAGTTGGCAGGATTTTATTATGTCAGTAATTATAATGGCATTAAAGTAATACATATTCCTCAAAAGAAGTTTAACAGCACCATTTTGCGTTTAATTGGTTTTATTTACTGGCATATTATGTCCTTCTTTTTTGCGCTGTTCCAACGAAATATTAGTGTAATATTATCACCATCTCCGCCATTAACAATAGGGTTTATAAATGTACTATTGTCAAAAATAAAAGGCTTAAAGGTTATTTATAATGTACAGGAGATTTATCCCGATTTTTTAATCAACCAAGGAAACCTAAGGTTTAAACCAGTAATTAATTTGCTCAAATGGCTTGAAAAATATGTGTATAATCATTCTCATGCAGTTACTACGATAGATGAAGTGTTTTACGATACTATCGTTGGTAGAATCAGAGATAAAAGTAAACTCACTATTATACCCAATTTCGTTGATACTACTATTTTTAAACCGATCGATAAAAATTCGATTGTTTTAAATAAGGTTGATTTTCCAGATAACACGAAAATTCTAAAGGTGATGTATGCCGGTAATATTGGAGTGGCGCAAGATTGGGATCCTCTCATTGATGTTGCAATAAAGCTTCAATCGTATCCAATTGAATTTTGGATCATCGGAGAAGGCGTAAAAAAGAATTTTCTGATCGAGGAGATTGCGCGAAGAAAGCTTTCTAACATACATTTGCTAGATTATCAGCCAAGGGATTTGATGCCTCAGTTAATTGCTTATGCTGATATACATTTTATTTTTATGGCACCTAAAATGGCAGGGCAAGGTTTTCCGTCAAAAGTCTACACAATTCTTTCGTGTGCGAAGCCGCTCCTTGTTTTGTCGGGAGAAAATACACCTATTATTAATTTTCTTCAAGCTCAAAATTCTTCCTATTTAATAACAGATGGTGATGCGCAAATTAAAACGCTTAAACTTGAGGAATTGCTGAAATATTTGTCTAAGAATACTTCGTCCTTAGATGAGATGGGTAAGAAGGGGAAAGATGTTATTTTGAAAAATTATTCTTCCGGAGCCGTTACTACTAAATATATTGATTTGATTACTAAATTGTGTACTGATGGATAATGTTTTAATAACGGGCACTTCTGGTTTTGTAGGAAGGAATATTTCCATACTTTTTGACAAAGAAAATAGGCATTACACGTCTCTACCTTTAAGAGGCTATTGGCAATCTTCCATAGTCAAAGAGTACACTGCTATTATTCATTTAGCGGGAAAAGCTCACGATATTAAAAATGTATCAGATCCAAATGAATATCTTGAGATAAACACAAATTTAACCATACAATTATTCGATATATTTTTAAAGGGGCCCGCGCGCGATTTTATATTTATGAGTAGTGTTAAGGCAGCAGCAGATGCTGTTAATGGTGTTTTAATAGAATCGGTAAATGCTCAACCTGGCACTACATATGGCAAATCGAAGTTAAAAGCTGAAGAGTATATACTCAGTCAATCACTACCCGAAGGTAAAAGAGTTTTCATATTACGGCCATGTATGATCCATGGTCCGGGCAACAAAGGCAACCTTAACTTGCTTTATGGTGTAGTGAAAAAAGGCATTCCCTACCCTCTCGGGGCATTTAGAAATCAACGCTCCTTTTTGTCAATTGATAATCTTCTATTTGTGATACAATCTATACTTGATCAAGCAGCCATTCCAGGTGGGGTTTATCAGGTAGCGGACGATGAACCACTTTCTACTACAACTATAATAAAGTTAATTGGCGAAACCATCAATAAAAAGGCAAGGATACTTAATGTATCTATCCCTTTTATAAAAGCAATTGCAAAGATGGGGGATGTATTAAGTTTGCCGTTAAATACGGAAAGACTAACAAAGATGACCGAGAGTTATGTGGTAAGCAATGTGAAAATAAAAAAGGCCCTGGGGATTGCTAGATTTCCTACGTCTTCACAAGAGGGCCTAATCCACACCATTAAGAGCTTTGACAAAGTATGATTTATCTAATTGTATTCCTTCTTTTATTCCTTGCAATTCTTCTATATTTTAAAATAGCTGATAGATTCAATATCATTGATAAACCGAACAATCGTAGCTCTCATAGTACTATCACCATTCGGGGCGGAGGGATTGTTTTTTACTTTGCTGCGCTGATGTACTTTATATGGTCGGGGTTTCAATACCCTCTCTTTTTTATAGGTCTTACTTTAATGGCTGTTGTGAGTTTCTTAGATGATGTGTTAACGCTTTCTAATAAACTAAGAATAAGCGTTCATCTTATTTCGGTCATGTTATTATTCTATCAGCTCGATCTTTTCACCTGGTCTTGGTATTTTATTCCATGCTTGCTCTTTGCGGTAATTGGTGCCATTAATGCGTATAACTTCATGGACGGTATAAATGGCATTACTACTGCTTACAGCTTTGTTGTATTGTATTTACTCTGGGAGGCAAACCAACAAAATGCTTTTATTGATAACCAATTAATATGTTTTATTGCCCTGGGGAATCTTGTTTTTTTTCTGTTTAATTTTCGCAAAAAAGCCAAATGCTTTGCCGGAGACGTAGGATCCGTAAGCATGTCTTTTATTATAATATTCCTACTCCTTA
>DATMSZ010000433.1:0-34470 GCA_035565175.1 Pseudosphingobacterium sp. | reverse complement strand
TTACGCAAAGCTTGTACGCAACATATTCACGTGTATAATCATGCGCATAACGTAATAATCTTAATTTTTCAGATAGTTCCATGACAGGTTTTGGTTATTGGTTGTTAGTTGTTAGTTATTGGTTGTTAGTTATTGGTTGTTGGTTGTTAGTTATTGGTTGTTAGTTGTTAGTTATTGGTTGTTGGTTGTTGGTTGTTGGTTGTTGGTTATTAGTATCAAGATTGCATTAGTTGTGAGTTATCTTTACGAGTTGTGAGCATCAAGCTATTTTACTCATCATTCATAGTTCGTCGCCCCGAGCGTAGTCGAGGGCTTCATCCACATGATGCGATTGAAGATATTTCGACTCCACTTCAATTATCGACCACTACTTAACTATTCAACCACTTAACTACCCAACTACTTAACTATTCAACTACCCAACTATTGAACTATTATAGTTAGCAAATAATTTGTTTTTTCTCTACAAATATAAGTAAAACACACTCATTTGCAAATTTATTAACTAGCTAATTATTCATAGAGTAATTTTATAGCAATTAACAGGAGACAATAGATTTTGACAGAACTGGGTTTATACTTAGCAAAGAGATCGATAAATAAGGCAGAAGTGTCGCGAAAAACTGGATTAAGCACATATCGCCTCAGCCAGCTGTCGATTAACCCGAAGTCGCACTTAAGGGTAGATGAACTTTACCTCATAGCACTGGCAATCGATGTAAATCCAAGTGAAATGTTCATGTTTCTCTGTCGCAGCCTAAAACTTCAAGAGAAGTCCTAATCTCAGGGTATTCACGCTGTCCTTTGTGATACATTCTAGCTATATTCATCGTATACCTATATTCCGTTCACCTTTACCAGCTGTTTTTGGTATTCGAGCGGCAAAGGTAAATTAGCGGCTAAAGAGAAACTGAAGAGCTTAAAAGAAGAAACAAATAACCCTATAGCAGCAAGACCGTACATGCTATAGGGTTAATTTTTAATGATTTACTTATTCCACCAAAGTGGGGTAGTAATCACATCGTCACCTTGCCGGGCTAAGGCCTGCTGGTAGTTTTCAAGGTTAACGTTTTGTTCTTTATTTGGGTAATACAAGCGTTTCGGAATTCCATTACCGAAAAGAGGTTGAAAAGTATAATTAACAATACCTTTATCGGTCTGTCTACTCCAAACCAGATCTCCTGGCTTCACTAAAAATAAGGGATACCCCGTACGACGTATTTCCGACCAAGCCTCTAATCCTTGCGTAAATAAGGCCAAGTATTTTTGGGTCAGCACATTTTCTTTATTTGCACTAGGCAAACTTGCGGCATAAGCCTTTGCCGTTCCATCTGCAACACCCCACCTCACTAGAGATGCTTCTACACCTTTTCGATAACTTGCTTCATCCCAATTTTGGTACTCGGCTATTAAAAATTGAACTTCCGCGTACTCTTGTAAAACTTCACTGAAATCTGCCGCATTTACTAGAGCTCCCGGTAAACTAATAACAGTTGGCCCGTTAATGCCTCCAGCGTCCAAGGGCAGGCCATAAGGTTGCCCAACATAGTTATTCTGCCCATTGGGCAAAGCATAAATGGGAAGGCGCGGGTCCTGGCTTTTAAAAGGACCTAGTTCTCCTTTTAGTGCATTGATCAATACATGCGAAACGGCAAAATCCTTACGGTTAGCAGTAACGGTAGCACGGTATAAAGGAGCTTCATTAGGAGCGTTCGCTGAATATTTAAACACAGCATTATCGGCATTGGACTCAAATACACCCTTGGTTAAGGCATCTCCAAAATGCTCCTCAAAAACAACCGGCAGCTTCGTTTTAATACGTGTCGCCAACCTAAGCCGCAGGGAGTTTGCAAACTTAGCCCATTTTCCATTATTTCCTTGATAGATAATATCTGCACTGCCAAAAGTAACTTGGGTTGGAGATTTAAGCAAGGTATCTCCTGCAGCTTTTAATTCGTTTAGGATGTCCGCATATATCTTCTCCTGTGAAGCATAGGCTGGCGTATAGTTGTTTGCATCCTGCTGCAAAGCTTCAAATTCAGGGTCTTTATTGCCATACGATTCATAAGGTACATCTCCGAAAACATCACTGAGTGAATGGAAAGCAAAGGCCTTTAAAATCCGTGCAATGGCGATCTGATTGGCATTAGTTCCGGCTGTGCCGGCAGCTGCCACTAATTTGGTCTCCTCGTCGCTATTTAACTTAATAATATCATTTAAGCTGTTAAGTACCTTGTAGGAATTAGACCAATATTCGTCTGAATAAGAACGTGGAATATCATAACGCGATTGATCCGTATAAATATTCTGACTGTAATATTGTGCAAATAACATGGCGCCTCGCAGCGAGAACTGCTCGTTTCTGATATTATCCATCAGCTTTTTCTCTGCTACGTTTAATAAATTAGGCGTAGGAACGCTTCCGGGCCGATTCGGATCTTCATTGATCTCGGCAAGTTTTTTGTCCGAACAAGAAGTGAACAATAAAATGGAAGTCGCAAAAATGGTGTGAATTATATATTTTTTCATTTCAGTCGTCTTAAAATTTAACATTTACGTTTACACCATAGGTCACCGGAATAGGCAGGTTTCCGCCTTCTATCCCTTGAACGTTTCCACCGCTATTGGTAAACTCCGGATCTATATATTTACTCTTGGTATAAATATTCCACAAATTTCGCCCATAAGCATTTACGCCCAAGCTTTTTATTAAACCATTTGGTTTTAAATGGAAGTTATATCCAAAGGTTACTTCCCGAAGTTTCACAAAAGTTGCGTCGAAAATACTGAAAGTGGTTGGTCCATTGTATTCATTACGCGCCCAAGCTTGAGCACCGATCCGTGTATCATTTGGCCTTACATTGCTTACATCATAGCTGCCATCAGGATTAAACTGTACATCTGCTTTTACACCTTCTACTATAATACCATCCTCCCGAACGTTGTTTGCAGCTGTACGATCTAATATACCGGAATACATACCAACTTTATAGGTCTGCGAGAAGAAGTTACCACCAATACGGGCATCGATCAAAAAGCCCAGCGTAAAGTTTTTGTATTTGAAAGAGTTTTGAAATCCTACCAGATAGTCGGGCAATACACTTCCTAAGTTTGTCATCTGCGATGTCCTTAAATAAGTTCCATCTTCTTGCACCACCCGTTGCCCGTCCGGGGCATATACAAAGTCGTAGCCCCTTAACTGCCCGTACGCTTCACCTTCTTCTGCTACAAGCGATACAAGTGTGTTATTCAACTCCAAAGTGCTAATTCCTTCGTCCAGACGAACCACTTTGTTTCGATTGAACGACCAGTTAATAGAACTATTCCATTCAAAATTGGCTTGGCGGATAGGCGTGCCACTAAGTGTGACCTCTATCCCTTTATTGGTGATCAATCCAGCATTAAGAAATTTCTGATCATAGCCGAAAGCGGTCGATACGGGAACCGGAATAATTTGATCTCTACTACGGTTGTTATAATACGTTACATCAAAATTCAATCGGCTCTTGAATAGTCGAGCTTCTAAACCGGCCTCCCAGGAACTGGTTGTTTCAGGTTTTAGATTTGGATTATTCATGGTAGCTGGCAAGTTATAGGCAGCTTGTCCATTAAATGAGGGCAAAGCCTCATAAACTTTAGAAAGCACATAAGGATCCGTATCATTACCTACCTGTGCCCAGCCCAAACGGATTTTTGCGTAGTCTATCCATGATTTTTCTTTCAAACCTGCTAATTCACTGAACACGAAACTACCCGTTACTGATGGGTAAAGGAAAGAATTGTTGTCAACCGGTAGGGTAGAAGATTTGTCATTCCGCAACGTTCCATCCAAGTATAGCAGGCCTTTCCAACCAGCGGAGAAGCTTCCGAAGATCGAGTAAACCTGCTTTTTATATAAACCGTGACCCAAATTTGTCAAGATGCCACTGGAATTACGGAGATCATAGTAGTTAGGTACGATTAATGCACCACTGGTTTGCAGATCGCTTACCCGACGCCTCCTATCCAAAATATTACCGCCTAAATTACCCGACAAAGAAAAGTCACCCCAGCTTTTATTAGCCGAAGCAATAAACTCATAGTTCAGTTCATGAAATGTATTGCTATACTCTTGGTAAGTAGATTGTGAACGTGAGTAAACGGCTATCCGATCTTGGTATTGGTATTGATAGATATCGGCATTCACTTTAGCACTTATATTTAGCCAAGAATTAATAGGAGCGTTAAAGCCTACATTACCGTAGAAGCGATCTCGGCTTTCCTCTAAGTAGCTTTCATAAGCTGACCAGTAGGGGTTGTCGATAAAGCGGGTGGCACGATCGCCCGGCGTATCCCGATAACCGGTACGATTCCAAGGCCTGGGCGTACCATCTGCGCGTTTATAATCGCTTAGCTTTTCATAATCAACTTGTACGCCTCCCCATTGAAAAGCTTCCAACATAATATTTCGGTTAGACGCGCCCGTCCACGGCCGGCCGGTTGAATTGTTCTTGATATAATTAACATTACTGAATACATTCACCTTACCCAATTTTGTTGAGCCCGAGAAGTTCAGGGTATTTCGCCCTAAACTGGCATTGGGAACGGTTCCCCGCACATTTTTATTGGTGTAAGATAACCGATAGTTCGTATTACCGCTACTGCCGGCAATGGCTATATTATTAGTATTGGCTACGCCCGTACGGAAAAAATAACTCACATCATGCTCAGGGTAAACCCATGGTTCAGGAGTTAAATACTCGGGGTAACCGGGGTCTAGATTATACCAATGCAATACCGGTGTACCATCCAATTTAGGTCCCCAGCTTTCATCAGCAGCGTAGTCCACGATGTTGTAGGTAGTGCCGTCAATAGTTGCTTGCGGGAACTCCGTACTGTAGCCCTGCCCATATAACTTTTGCCTTTTTGGTAAACGAACAATCTGCTCGAATTCCAAACCTGTATTGAGGCTAATTTCTGTTTTTTCTCGATTATTACCTTTTTTAGTGGTGATCAGAATAACACCGTTGGATGCACGAGTACCATATAGGGCTGCTGCAGAAGGTCCTTTCAGTACGGAAATATTTTCGATATCGTCCGGATTCAAGTCCTGTATCATATTTCCAACATCCTTTCCTGCGCTTCCACCTACAGTAGAAGCGGTATTTAGGTCCGAATTGTCGATCGGCGTACCATCAATAATATATAAAGGTTGGTTATTTCCGGCAATGGATTTTATTCCCCTTAGCAGTACACGGCTAGAACCGCCCATATTACCACCAGAGGGAGTAATCTGTAAGCCTGCAACCTTTCCAGAGATTGCACTCAAGGCATTGGTGGGGCGGGTATTAAGCACTTCCCCGCTTACATCTTGCACGGCATAGCCGAGTGCTTTCTTTTCACGTTTAATCCCCAGGGCCGTTACCACTACCTCCGATAGAAGGTTGTCGTCGACCTCAAGATTTACCTCGATATGCTGTTGTTCACCAACGGTGATTTCTTTCGATTGATATCCTATGTAAGAAAAAACTAGGATACTGTTAGGGCTCGCTTCCAACGTAAATGTACCGTCCGATTTGGTTTGCGTTCCTTGGCTAGTATTTTTTATCAGAACCGAAGCACCTGCAATTGGTTGCTTGTTCTCATCCACAACTGTACCTGTAAATGTACGTTGCTGTGCAAAATTCAATGTAGGCCACAATATGAGCAATATGCCTACATAGCGCAGTAATTGTAAATTCATAAGAAGTTTTTCAGTTAATGTAAATTAATATAGGACTTAATACCTGTTAGCGGCAGATAGTAAGCATACACATTCGTCGTGTATGTTTTGTTAAAAAAGGAATGGTTGGCGTTTTTTGTTTTAATTTTTGTAATGTTTCTTCCATTTTGTTTGAAAAAATAATGTATAGTAGTTTGGTAGACAAACCTAGGCAAAATTGTTTTCATAAACAAATTTCTTCTGTATACTAATTTTTTTAGTACTTTTGTCTTTATATGGAATATGCAATTGTCGATATTGAAACTACAGGTGGCTATGCGGCCGGTAATGGCATTACTGAAATTGCGATCTGTATTCATGATGGCATAAACGTGCTGAGTACTTATGAAACGTTAGTAAACCCACAAGCTCACATTCCATTGCATATTACCGCCTTAACAGGTATTGATGATGATATGGTGAGAGAGGCACCCATCTTTGCAGACATAGCAGTGGATGTGTTCAATCTCCTTCAAGGAAGAATATTTGTTGCTCATAACGTGAACTTCGATTATTCTTTTATTAAACATCATCTATCTGCTAGTGGTTATGTATGGAGCGCGCTTAAACTATGTACAGTAAGATTAAGTCGTAAGCTGCTGCCGGGTTTTTCTTCTTATAGCTTAGGCAAGTTATGCCAACAATTAAATATCTCCATTAATAACAGGCATAGGGCAGGCGGGGATGCTGCTGCAACGACTATTCTTTTTTCGCTGTTATTGCAGAAAGATGACGGCACAGTAGACGCCATGTTAAAAAGGGCTTCGAAAGAACAAGTATTACCCCCTCATCTTCCAAAAGAACATTTTGAGTTATTACCTAATACACCCGGTGTTTATTATTTTAAAGATCAAAAAGGAAAAGTGGTATATGTAGGTAAAGCAAAGAACATAAAAAGTCGGGTGGCAGCTCATTTTTCGGGTCAAAACCCCAATCCACAGCGTCAGAATTTTCTACGCAGTATCCATGCAATTGATTTTAATAGTTGTGGTACAGAGCTGATGGCTTTTTTATTAGAAGCGACAGAAATTAAGAGATTATGGCCGGAAAACAATCGTGCTTTAAAGCGTTTTGAGGCAAAATATAGTCTTTATCTATATGAAGATCAGCGGGGCTATCTTAGATTGGCTATTGATAAACATAAAAAGTTTCAAGAGGTGCTCTGTTCATTCGGAAATATAAATGAGGCCTATAGCCTGGTAAACAAACTAATTGCCGGCTATCAGCTTTGCCCAAAACTATGTTCTATTCAAAAAATTCAGGGGGCCTGCCTACATTATGGAAACACTTGTGAAGGAGCGTGTATAGGAGAAGAGAGCGTAGTGAGCTATAATAAACGAATGGATAAGGCAATAACTGATATGGAAAATATGTTACCCTCTTTTATATTGGTAGATCAAGGTCGAACAGAAGAAGAACAAAGCTGTATTTGGGTGGAAAAGGGTAAACTATATGGAATGGGATATATAAGCAGTCAAAGTGATCTCATCTATCCTGAGGATATAAAAGAACAACTAACACCTTATCCTTCCAATGATTACATGATGCATTTAATTATGAATTATGCCACTAACTATCCGCAAAAGGTTAAACCACTGAATAAAGAATTAGTTAAATAGTTGAGAAGTTAAGTTGTTGAATAGTTTAGTGGTTGCAGCGACAGCTGCAAGAGCAGAGATGTTCCGAACTCGCAACTGGCAACTCACAACCAATAACTCACAACCAATAACCAACAACCAATAACCAATAACCAACAACTAATAACCAACAACTAATAACTAATAACTAATAACTAATAACTAATAACCATTATCTAAACAAGGATAGGGTTATCCTGAATAGGTAATTTGGTAAACTTCTCCACTTCGATACTAGGAAAACCAAAATCTTCCACTACCTTACCCAATATCAAATAGCACCCCTTGCCGCTGAATGGATAAACAGGAGTATTATTGGGAAAATGGATGGTGTCGAAAAAATCACCTCCAGCATCCAAAAAAGTACCAAACCACATCTTGCTATTTTGTTTGGTACGCACGGTTTTTTCGCACACATACAGCCCAACCATCTTAACTATTTTTCCAACATAATGTATCAAATCCCTTGTTCGTATATCTCCACGGTAGAGCGTCTTTAATAAATCAAACATACTTAGGGTTAAGGGATAGCCAAGCAGTTCAAGCTCTTGATAAGCATCTTCTAATGGTTCATCTAAAAGTTCTGGCATTTGATACTGTTTTGTCGGCAGCGTAAAAAGTTCAGCAACCGACCTCTTAGGCGTTTTTGGTCCCAGTTGACTATGGATGTCCCATAATAGCTCCTTTTTAGAAAAACCAGTAAAGCGAAAAGCACCAATTTTTATAAGAATGATACCTTGTTCGAGACTGATACCTATTCGTTTTATAAAATCGGCTAAACTCAAAAAAGGGCCGTTAAGCCTCCTTTCCTCCGGAATCCGATAAACATAAGAATCTTCGAGTCCCTGTATGCCCACCAAGCCTAAATAGACATCTTCCCCTTTAATACTCACTTTCGCTTTACTACAATTTACACAAGGCAAATGTATGTTAGCGCCTGTCTTTTTTAGCTCATCTACATACACCCATCGCTGATAAAAGCCACCGTAATTGTTCAATACCGCCACCATAAATTCCATCGGATAATAGGTTTTTAGAAATAGACTCTGATAGCTTTCAATAGCAAAACTTGCAGAGTGCGCTTTCGAAAAGCTATAACCGGCAAAACTGGAGATTTGGCGCCAAACTTCCTCTGTCGTTCTTTCATCGCGACCAGTTTCTTTGGCTTTCTCAAAAAATTTATCAACAAGCTTAGCAAAAGCATCGCTGCTACGATATTTTCCACTCATTGCCCTGCGTAATACATCAGCGTCGGCAAGATCCAACCCTGCATAATGATAACATACTTTTATCACATCTTCCTGATAAACCATCACGCCATAGGTTTCAGCTAGTTGCTCTTTCATTACGGGATGCAAGTAGTTCACCTCATTTGGGTGATGAAAATAATAGATGTAATTTCTCATCATACCGGAAGATGCAACTCCAGGCCTAATAATAGAGCTTGCAGCCACCAAGGTGCGATAATCGCCACATTGCAATTTCCTTAACAATTGACGCATCGCGGGCGACTCAATATAAAAACAGCCTATACTATCGCCGCACCGAAGCCGATCGTTTAAACGCTCATCCTTAAGAAAACAACTAACTTGATGTACATCAATACTTTTACCTTTGTTGCTTAAAATTAATTCAACAGCCTCTTTAATATGACCAATTCCGCGCTGACTTAATATATCGAATTTGTCTAGTCCTATAGCTTCTGCCACATACATATCCCACTGCGCGGTAGCCATACCTTTAGGAGGTAAATCAAGCGCAGCGTAATAAGTAATAGGTTCTTCACTGATTAATATACCCCCGGCATGAATAGAACGTTGATTGGGCATCCCCTCCATTAGTTTATAAAGAGCATCGATCTTCTTAAATGTAGGATTATCTTGGTTATGCTTATCTTGTGTCGGATCGGTAAAACTATCTATTTCAGTTTTCGGTAAACCCAAAACCTTTCCAATTTCCCGTACTACTGATTTTCCCTGAAACGTGCTGATCGTACCTAAAAGCGCGGTATGAGCAACCCCATAACGTCTTAAAATATATTGTTGCACCTGCTCACGCTCGTCCCAGCTGTAATCTATATCGAAGTCAGGCGGACTGCTACGTTTGGAATTAAGGAATCTTTCAAAGTATAAATCAAGCTCAATAGGATCTACATCCGTAATACCCAAACAGTAAGCTATAGTACTGTTGGCGCCAGAACCTCTGCCTACGTGATAAAATCCTAAACTTTTAGAATAGTTTATAATGTCCCAGGTGATTAAAAAATAGGCACAAAAAGACATTTCTTTAATCACCTTCAGCTCAGCCTCAATTTTTGCACGGGCCTGCTCATGATTACTCCCGTAGCGGCGAAGCATACCTGTGAACGCTATTTTCTCTAATAGATCTTCGTCACTTGCTATACTACCGGTGAAAGTTTTTATCGTTTTGTTGTTTATCGCGCCACCAAAGTTGTATTCTTCAGTAGAGCAGGAATCCAACAACGAGGAGGTGTTTTCAAGGAGGTAAGGACACGCTACGTATAAGCTTTTAATCTCTTCCTCGGTTCGGAAGTACGCTGTTTTTTTGCATTTATCAGTATCGGTTACCTTACCTAATAAAGTGCTTAAATCTATGGCTCTTAGATATTCGTGGAATCGATACTGCAGTTTACCGCTAAAGGTAACGGTATTAAATGCTAACAGTTTATGTTGTATAGCGACGATGTCTTTGCCAAAAAGCTGGTTCAGCTCGAAAGGCCTTACACCAATATATTCGTTTGCTTGTAGGTCCCTTCCAAATCTTTCAAAGGGATAAACAATATAAGCATGCTCAAAGGGGGAGGGGTATCTGGTAAATCTTGCTGTGTTAGGTTATAATACGAAAGAAAATCATTCAATTCTTTCATGCCTTCTTTATTCTTAGCAATACCTACGTATAGAAAATGCCTTTCCTTTCTAAATTCAATACCAATCAAAGGCCTTAGGCCTTCTTCTCTGCATTTCATAATAAAAGGCATACAACCCGTTGAGTTGTTTATATCGGTAAGAACCAGGTCTTTGATACCGAAGGATTTGGCCTCCGCTACAAGCGATTCTATACTCATCGTTCCGTAGCGTAAACTGAAATGGGAGTGAACGTTGAGAAACATATATTATCAATCTAAATGAGAGAGGACGCCAATTGCACCGCATCACCTCCGTACCGGTTACGAATCTTATCCATTACCTGGTATAAATTATATCTTTTTTCTGACGTATTATACAAATCTATTTGTTCATAACCACCTACCAGATGTGAAAGCTTTACACCAACGAGGCGGAGTAACATCCTTCGATTATAAAGCGTATCAAATAACTCTTTGGCCTTACTGATTAAAATATGATCAAGTGAAGTATATGGTATGCTGGCTTGTCTGGTAACTGTTTCAAAGTTAGCATAACGTATGGTCACCGTTATGCAGGCGGTTAACTTACAGTTTTGCCTCAATTCATAAGCAATATTGGTGACCATAGTGGCTAATAACTCTTTGATAGCACTTACATCCATACTGTCGGCGGCAAAAGTGCTTTGGGTACCTATTGACTTCTGTTCCCGATAAGGCACTACGGGCGAAAGGTCTACACCATTTGCTTTCTGCCAGAGCGTAAGACCAGGTTGTCCCATAATTCTTAGCATCATTTCTGGTGGTATTTTTATGAGTTTATGAATGTAGCGTACGCCCATCTCACTTAACTTTACATAGGTAGCGCTGCCTAAGCCAGGTATTTTTTTAATCGAAAGCGGGTTAAGAAATGATTGAACTGAATCTTGGCAAACTTCACGTTCTCCACCAGGTTTACTCTCGTTCGTTGCCATTTTGGAAACTGTTTTATTGACCGATAAACCGAATGAAATTGGTAGCCCTGTCTCGCTCATGATATAACGTCGCAGCTCTTGAGCAAATTTCATGCTACCAAAATATCGCTCCATGCCGGTCAAATCAATATAATGCTCATCTATACTTGCTTTTTCAAATAGTGGAACTTTTTCTGCGACAATGGAAGTGATTTCTTGCGACGCCTTGGTGTACTCATCCATATTCCCTTTAACAAAAATAGCATGTGGACATAAAAGCTTGGCCATACGTGAGGGCATGGCCGAATGGATACCAAATTTACGGGCTTCATAACTACATGAAGCCACGACGCCACGATCAGACGTGCCTCCAATAATAACAGGCTTATTCTTTAAACTGCTGTTTTTTCTTATTTCCACGGAAACAAAAAAAGCATCTTGATCCATATGGATGACTTGTTTATCCATCACTAACTATACCAACACAAATATATACTAATTATTTTAGTATTTACAAACTACCATGGCTTTCTAGCTGTTTATTTTAGTATTATTATTGTTGTAAACGATTATCCTATAAAAAATTTTACCTATTTTAATGCCCTATTTAAATTTAGAAACTGACTTTTATTATATGGATTTAGCAATACAGGAATTTATAGAGGGTATTAAGAACAGAAATAATGGAGAAACCGAATTTTTACAAGCGGTATCTGAAGTGGCAGAAACGATTATCCCATATGTAAAAGGAAATCCAAAATACCGAAACACAAAGATATTGGAAAGAATAGCTGAACCTGAACGAGTTATAATATTTAGGGTGCCTTGGTTAAATGATAACGGCGAAGTAGAAGTGAATAGAGGGTTTAGAATACAGATGAACAGTTCGATAGGACCTTATAAAGGAGGGCTTCGATTTCATAAATCTGTTAACTTGAGTGTTCTCAAGTTTTTGGCATTTGAACAGATTTTCAAAAATAGCTTAACGGGACTGCCAATGGGCGCTGGAAAAGGCGGAGCCGATTTTGATCCTAAGGGCAAATCTGATAACGAGGTAATGAAATTTTGTCAAAGTTTTATGACAGAGCTTTATAGGCATGTTGGAGCCGATATAGATATTCCGGCAGGCGATATTGGAGTAGGAAATAGAGAAATTGGCTACCTTTTTGGCCAGTATAAACGAATAAAAGGGGAGTTTACAGGGGTTCTTACAGGTAAAGGTTCTGAATGGGGTGGGAGCGAAATTCGCCCGGAAGCAACAGGTTATGGTCTTATTTACTTTGTTGAGGAGATATTAAACCTTAAAAAGGAATCTTTAATGCGCAAAAAGATTGTCATCTCAGGTTCCGGAAATGTCGCGCAGTTCGCTGCTGAAAAATGCATCGAGTTAGGAGGGCAGGTACTCACCATGTCGGATTCAAGTGGATATATATACGATGCCAAAGGAATTACGATGGAGAAACTGGATTTTATCAAAAAATTAAAGAACCAGCGCAGGGGACGCATACAAGAATATGCGAATGAATACAATTGCATATTTGTTGAAGGGAAAAAGCCTTGGGAAATAGCTTGCGATATAGCATTGCCAAACGCAACGCAAAATGAGTTAGACAGAGCTGATGCTGAGTTACTTGTAAAAAACGGATGTTATTGTGTAGCAGAGGGGGCTAATATGCCCTGTACCCCTGAGGCGATAACTGTATTCAATCAAAACAAAGTTCTTTATGCACCTGGAAAAGCAGCTAATGCCGGGGGAGTGGCTGTATCAGGTCTTGAAATGTCACAAAACTCATTGCGATATACTTGGAGTCGTGAAAAAGTAGATAAAAAACTAAAAGGAATCATGAAAGATATCCATAAGGTGTGCGTAAAATACGGAAAAGGAGAGGATGGATTTATAAATTATGAAAAGGGAGCCAATATAGGTGGTTTCGTAAAAATTGCTGAAGCGATGTTAGCACAAGGCTTGGTCTAAAAAACTGACGCAATAAACTGCCAAAATGGCGGAATAAAAAGAATAGCGCCGTGATATTTTTTTATTGCACGGCGCCGTTATAAATCAATATTCATCTTCATTGAAAAGGAAATCGTCTTTAGTAGGATAGTCAGGCCATACTTCTTCAATACTTTCATACGCCTCACCGTCATCTTCCATTTCGTTTAAATTCTCCAGTACGCCCTCTGGTGCACCGGAACGAATAGCATAGTCAATTAATTCATCCTTTGTTGCTGGCCAAGGAGCATCTTCTAGATGCGAAGCCAATTCTAATGTCCAATACATAATTATCCTTTAATACTTTTACACTAATTTTTGTAACAAAAATCAAAACGCAACATACAAAAACTGAACCAAACCAGCTTTTGTCGTGGTTTTTTTCTTGATCCTTCAAGATTGGCTCGAATATAAGACATTGTAAACAATTTTAAAAGCATTTATTTCAAACAAACTTAACCTACACTTAACTGTTACATTGTTTATAAAAAAAGTAATTATGAGAGCAATATGGACCGGAGCAATCGGCTTTGGATTAGTAAATATACCTATTAAATTATTTAGTGCCACAGAAGAGAGCCGTTTGGATTTTGATATGCTCGATCGAAAAGATCACGCAAAAATTCGTTATCAACGTGTTAACGAAAAGACTGGCAGAGAGGTGCCTTGGGAAAACATCGTCAAAGGCTATATGCTTAACGACAATTACGTTATATTGGAGGATACAGATTTTGAAGAAGCAAGCCCCGAGAAGAATAAAATGATCAACATCCAATCTTTTGTGAAGGAAAAAGAAGTCGACAGCATGTATTTTGAAACTCCTTATTATATAGAACCGCAGAAAGGTGGGCAGAAAGCCTATCATTTACTGGTAAAAGCACTTGAAAAAGCTGGTATGGTAGGGTTAGCGACCTTTGTTATGCGTGCTGGAGAAAACCTCTGTATGATAAGAGCCAAAGAGAATATGCTTGTTTTAAACAAATTGAGATTTGAAGAAGAGATACGCTCTCCCGAAGAGCTTAATATACCTACCAATATTAAACTTACGAAAGCGGAAATAGATATGGCACTCGAGCTGGTTAAACATCATAGCACTTCTTTTGATGTAAGTACTTATAAAGATGAATATAAGGATGAACTTATTAAGATTATTAAGTCGAGAGCGAAGGGTAAACGCCCGAAAGTACGGAAGCTGAAAGTAAAGGCTACGCGCACAAATGATCTATTAGAAAAATTGAAAGCAAGCTTAGGGTGAAATGAGTGAATGATAAACGTTGAGTGATGAACTAATAACTAACAACCAATAACGAATAACCAATAACGAATAACCAATAACCAACGACTTACAACAAAAGTGTGTCAATGCGATGAGCATGTACCATGTTTAGTGATTCCGACCAAATAAATACGGTAAAAATCCCATCTTGAGACGCAACTAGAGCCATTGCATCCCGTTGATCATGTACAAATTGCGCCGCAGCAAGGTGGCGTGTTCCGCCGATTTTTACAGGGTCCAAGATTTCGGGTTCTTGCCCTACTATTGGTTCAGTAATCAATACCTTCGGTACCGGAGCGTTTTTAGCAGCTCTCGCAACCTTTGCTCCAAACGCGAGTAATTCGTAATTTTTGGTAATGATCGTCGCTCCATCAATTGCGGTAAAGCCACCGATAATATCAACAATTTTAAGTATATTCTCTTTCCAATCTGTTGCGTAATCACCATTATGCTGTTTGTAAACTAAATCCGACAGGGTACAGTAAACAGGATCTATAGAATACCCAATTGGATGTACGATAGATTCCATCCATTCTTCACCTTGATTAGGTACCACTAATAGCAATCCGCCCCTCGTGTGTCTTCGCATTGCTACTGCTAATTCAACTAAAACATTAATAGACTCGTCAACGGGGGCTGGGAGCGGCATTCCCAAGAGAGAGGCTAGTAAATCTGGACAATTATTTAAACCCAAGTTCTTCTCATCCACCACCTTTATTTGATCCCCTTTAAGTACTGCGATATTCACAAACTTACCATAGCCTTCATGTCTTTTATGCTTAACAACTAATAAGCCTGGCTCTACTACTTCTAATACCAAGCATGAATCAGGTATGTGGTGTGTGGTACCCCAGATAAATAGGTCGCCTCCTACGTTCCAAACGCCTAAATGAATACTTGGCTGTATAACAGCAGGCGACAGCTTCACCAAATTATGTGGGGTAAACCTAACCGCTTGGCCAAATAGTAAAGGATTTAATGTTTTCTCTGGCGCCACTAAAGCGATCGATACTTTAGGAGAATAGCCCTCTTCTTTCCGTAGACTTGCCCAAAAGGCTGCATCAATTATGGCTTCTATGATACTCGATTGCGGCAGATACCTGTCCCCACTCATTAAACCTAGAAGCTCAGCCTGTTCCGTAAAATATTTCTCTAAAGTACCGGAAATCATTTTTGCAGCTAGGTAAGTCGTTTCTGAAATCATATTCAAACTTAGATAAATTGCTTTTATTATGCAATACGCGTGAATTATCCTATTTTTCAACAAATCGCTGCATTTCATGTTATGTTAAGGTAAACATGAATAAGCTAAATATGACCAAAAAGCATCACCTATGGTTTTTTGTCGCTTTATGTGCATTCCTTGAAATGTCCTGTGGCGGAAACCAGCAAACATCCGAAAACGAAAAAATTGTTGAAGAAAAAGCAAACATACCAAAGATTGATCCTTACAAAGGAAAGTTCCAATCAACAACTATAAAAGGAAATGACACGGCGCTACGTGTCTTTAAAAAACGGTATACAGCTCAACAGCAACACATCATCCTTGCTCTAAATAGAATAGATTTTGATAATTTTAACAAGACAGATTCGCTCGTAATTCCCGATTCGGTTTGGTCTGATATTAATAGCTACACGCCTTTTCCACTAAAGATAAAGCAATTAGCCCCAATACATAAGATGGTTTTCTTCTCTTATCCTATCCAGGCATTTGCAGCCTATGAAAACGGAAATCTTATTCGGTGGGGCCCAAGCAGCATGGGAAGCAAAGTGCATCCCACGCCAACGGGTCTTTCTTTCACCAACTGGAAAGCGGAAGAACATGTGAGTACCGCAGATGACGAATGGCTACTAAGGTGGAATTTTAATATACGAAATAAAGAGGGAATAGGATGGCACCAATATACCATGCCGGGTTATCCGGCTTCGCATTCTTGCCTGCGATTACTTGAAAATGATGCCAGGTGGCTCTATGATTGGGCAGATCAATGGATAGTAGAAAAAGATCAGCACGTATTGGCCGAGGGAACACCTGTGATCGTCTATGGAGCTTACGATTATACGGCTACAAAACCATGGTTTGCTTTATTGAAAGACCCAAAGGCCAATCATATAGCGGAAGCTGATCTCATTAATGTGTTCAAACCGCATCTCGAAAAGATAATCCAAGCACAACAAAAAAGAAAGGAGATAGAAGCCTCTAAAAAAGATTCCATTTAGATAATCAACTTCCAGCGTAGGCAGTCGCTACAACGGAAGTACATATACCTGCAAGAAGAAGTTTGCTTGACCCAAAAAGCTTCTTCGAAAGATTATAAAATCATATATTTAGCTCTTTATTTGAAATCCCGCCTACTTGTAGGTAATAGAAACAAGCATTTAAAATGAACTGGACACCCAACCCTGAACGCTATAGCCAAATGGTTTACAATACCTGCGGAAAAAGCGGATTAAAATTACCTGCTATATCATTGGGCCTATGGCATAACTTCGGAGACGATAAGCCTCATCAAACAAAACAAGCAATTTGCCGTACGGCCTTTGATAGAGGTATTACACATTTTGACCTGGCAAACAACTATGGCCCGCCTCCAGGAAGTGCAGAATTGGCCTTCGGCAGAATATTGAAAGAGGACTTTATTGGACTGCGAGATGAACTCATTATTTCTTCTAAAGCGGGATATGATATGTGGCCAGGGCCTTATGGGGAATGGGGAAGCAGGAAATACCTAATTGCCAGCTGTGATCAAAGCCTGAAACGTATGGGTTTAGACTATGTCGATATCTTCTACTCCCACCGGTTTGATCCAAACACACCGCTGGAAGAAACAATGATGGCATTAGACCATATTGTTCGTTCTGGCAGGGCTCTATATGTTGGTATCTCCTCTTACAATAGCAAAAGAACGCGCGAGGCAGCTGCGATACTTAAGGAATTAGGCACTCCATGCCTTATTCATCAACCGAGTTATTCAATGTTAAACCGTTGGGTTGAAGAAGATGGACTGGTTGATACACTGGAAGAGCTGGGTATAGGTTCTATCGTATTTTCCCCCTTAGCACAGGGTATGCTTAGCACAAAATACCTAAATGATATACCCGACGATAGCAGAGCAAGTCAGCATAAATCACTTAATCCGGATTTTCTAAGTGAAAAGAATCTAACAAATATAAAAGCGCTAAATGAGATTGCGCTGCAACGCGGACAAACACTTGCGCAAATGGCAATTGCATGGGTCTTGCGCAAAGGGCGTATCACGTCTGCGCTCATCGGAGCAAGCAGGCCCGAACAGATTATCGACTGTGCGAAAGCAGTAGATAATTTAACTTTTACAGACGACGAGCTAAAAAGGATTGATCATTACGCAACAGATGCTTCCATTAACATTTGGGCTAAATCAGCCGAACTAGGATTGTTGTAACAATGATTTAAGGCTTACCTACAATGAGATTTTTCATCTTCATTGTAGGTGCTTTTAGTCTTAAATTACCTACTACAATAATCTGGGGTTAACATTGCCTTTATGTGAATGAGTTTCTTTTGATAAATTATAAACCATTTCACCATTTTGTTCCGACCCTTTTATTAATCCCTTATTAAACAGGTCTTTGAGAATCTTTTCGCAAGCAACATAATCGACCTCCATTTGTGTCGTGTTTTTAAGTTCTGCCAATTTCGCAGCGATATCCCGTACAGACCCTTTAAAAATTTCTGCCAAGGAAAATATGAGCTGATTTTGCAAAGTGTCGTTTACATCATAATTGGCCGGTACATAAAGAGGTTTATGCGCTTCATTGAATAATTCATCCTGTTTGTCCATAACTAGCAATATTACGTATATTTAGGATAACAAATACTATATATAAAAGTTGCAGGTTCATCCAACATAAATTTCAAATGCCGCCTACCTCCCAACATACCGTTGGAAGGGGCGGACTGCGCTAAATACTAGAAACAACCCTACTCGTTGCCGCTAGTATTGAGGAACAAATTTCCAAGTATCATCAAAGGGTGTACTACCACTTCTACCGCCAACCACATAGCCTACGCCATTTGAAGAAAATCCTATTGCTTGCTGCCGCGCGGCAGCACCCTCAATAGTAAAATCGTCATGTTCTGTCCAATAATCAACGGACGGGTCATACCGCCATGTAGAACTTAAAACAGAACTATAGGTTCCTCCTGTAATGAAACCATAACTTCCCAGCACAAACACTGCAGGAAAATTCCGACGCAAATCGTATGTATAATCGTCTGTTCTGCCGCTTAATGGTTCTTTAGCAGTCCAATTCTGTCCATCAAAAGCATAAAAACTCGATACATACGAACCATTATTTGTTCCTCCTCCTATGTAAGCAACATTATTAATTACAAAGCTAAAAGCAAAGCTTCTTTTCTCAGGGGTGCTACTTACCTTTGTCCAACTATTACTAGAAGGGTTGTAGGTATAGAAATCGTTATAATCTTGTGAATCGATGTCCTGTCCGCATCCTACATAAGGCACATTGCTGATCACATAGCTGATTGCACCATACCGGGCAGTACCTGGAAACTCAGCAATCGGAGTCCAACTATCCGTTTGTGGATCGTATTCGTAAAAATCCTTAAACATTTTCGTTCCATTCGTACCTAAACCCACATAGCCTTTACCATTAATAGAAAAAGCCACTGCATTGTTGCGTGCTTCTCCCGGAAAGCTGGCTCTATCAGACCATGTAGAAGTATTTATGTCATATACCCACGTGTCGGTGAAACGCGTACTGCTGGTACCATACCCGGTTGTGATATATACGTCTTCACCAATAACAAAGCTGGCCGCCCCACTTCGGGGTAATCCATCAAAATCAACGCCACGAGCCCATTCACTGTCTTCATCGTCCTGGTCTTTGCTACATGCTGCTGCAGTAATAAGTACAAGGAACATCATTGTTAAATTAAATAGTCTAGTTTTCATTTTATAAGTATTAATATTTAGTGTATAAGATGCGTAGTTTAATTAAAGCGGCTTCGCCGCCACCACCCACTACCAATCGGTCTACTTTTGTTAATAGGTCTGATACCGGAATACTTAGGTAAAGTGAGCTCTTGGTGTCTTCTACGGCTTTTCTATAATTGCTTACGTATTCGAGCAGATTAAAGGTGTATTTTCCATTTCCCGTACCCCCACTTTGATCTTTTTGCAGGTAGGCTGTTTGCGTTGTTGTTTCGTAACTAGCGGTAAGTAAAGAGGTAGGAACACCATATTGGTTAGCAAGCATAATATTTAGCGAAGGAGGTGGGGTGTAAGGCTCGTGTGTGGTAGGGGGCGTTTCTATGATAAGTTCGGCTTTATTAATTACCACATCATTTCTGTTTACAAATTCATGCAAATAGGGAAACTGTATTTTAGTAACCAAACCCGAAATCCCCTGTAGCATAACCTGATGATCGGTAGCGGATGACGAAATCTCTCCTTCTACACCTGCTGGCAACGCTTTTAATGAACTGGCACTTCTATCTATTTTAATGCTATTGAATTGATAATTGATATCATCAACTTTTAACTGTAATTTCCCTTGTACCAACTTACCATCACCTAAGCGGGTATAGGAATAATGCAGATCCATCGTTATTGAATCTGTTGGGAAAGCGGTTACCACGCCACTTTTATTCGCTGAAACAAGTGAAAATCCTTTAATATATTCCAAAAATTCATCCGAATTTGTTACCTGACTATTAGCATCTTTTATCTTCTGCCACAGGTCCTGACCAAAAGACTGATCCATTTTGATAAAAACAGTGTCTTCCTTCGTATTGGGTTTCGGGTGGAAAGAAACACTGCCTAATGCATTCGACTCATACGCGAAGGTACTGTTGGTGAATAAAGTAGAACCGCTGGCGAAGACAGGCTTTTCATCTTCTTCCCAGGCATTTGACTCATCAATCAGTTCAATATCTTCTGTCACGCGATGTACCGTTAGCTGTTGATTGAGTGTTGTATCGCCATAATAATATCCTTGATAGGGAAGGGCTAATGATAAAGAATCAAAAGCAGCATCATCTGGTAGTGTTATACTGCTGATACCCGAATTACCTATTCTAAAAAAACTGGATACTGCCAGTTTTCCCGTTGCGGCATCATCTAACTCACCCACTAGTATAATTCCTTTGCCGTTGGAAGGCAGCGGATCTAATTGATACGTAGCTGTGCGGACGGTGATACTGTCTGTAATTTCAGCGCCAATGGTATCATTACTATTATATAGACTTATGTTTCCATCTTTTTCACAGGAAGCAAAAAAAACAACCATAAACAGCATCCATTTTATTCTAATGCGTGCTATAAATTTTAGAAGAGGAAAAAAATTATTCATATTTTATTTGATTTATACCATCATTATGCTTATCCAGCATGGTTAAGGTGTTTGTTCGTCTATTAACTGAGGCAAAGGTGTATAGGAATAGTGTTAATTACTGTTACATATTGTTAAAAATAGTTAAGCATACCAATTCTCCCTTTTGTTACGCTTAATTTTGTCGAGTTCATTAATTGAGAATGTCAAAACAGCACCGATATTTATTAGGATTAATTACGTTGGCCAGCGTGGTAACGGTTGTCTTTCAATGTTTCTGGTTATATGGCAACTATAGAAATGAGAAAGCCAATTTTGTGGCCTACGCCGAAAGGTTGCTCTTTGAAAGCGTGCAAGAAGAACGCGAATTGCAGTTTAAAAAAATTGCTCCTGAAGATTACGAAAGATTACATAAAGACTTGCCGGCACGAGGAATAGCTGTTCGTGCACTGCCGGCAACTTATGAAAGAACTCCCCGCTGGATGAAAACCCGACATACTATTCAAATAGATCGCATCGGGTCGTCTGATAGTCTATTTAAGCGAGATGTAATAGGTCCAAAGTTGTTTCCTTTAGGGTTTATAAATATTGACGTTAAGACCATAAAAAAAAGGTACATACACAAGTTAGATCGGAGTTTAAAAGGCGTATTTCTCTTAGATACCATGCAGATAGCTCCTGGCGACAACCCCGATACAACTTTAATACAACATACACAGTTTCCCATTCGTGCAACAACCATGATGTTAAACCCGGCAAGGGATACTTTCCTAATATTGTACCTGAAAACACCTTTTTGGTGGATATTTAAACACCTTGCTTGGGCATTTCTTTCGGCGATTTTACTTACCGCATTAACTATTGGCTGCCTGATCTATATGTTATATACCATTTTTAAACAGAAAAAGCTGGCCGACATCAAAAATGATTTTGTAAACAACATGACGCATGAGCTTAAAACGCCTTTGGCAACCATTTTAGCGGCCACAGAATCTTTACAGCAGTTTACCTACGAAGACAAACAGTTAAAGGCGATTTCATACTTGCAAATGAGCCACAGGGCCGCGACACATTTAACTAACTTAATTGATCAAATATTACAGCTAGCAGCTGGCGAGAATAAGGGTTTGCACTTACAATTGGAAGCTATAGATCCAGCTGTTTTAGTAAAACAGCTGATAGAAATTCATAAACTCACCAAATCGGCAGAAATTTCATTGGCAATTGAAGAGGAAATACCTGCTATCCGCATCGATAGAATGCATATCAGCAATGCCATCAATAATTTGCTGGATAATGCCATTAAATATACCGTTGGCCCCGCATTTATCCACATAGCCAGTAAAATAAGGCAGCATGAATGGGTGCTACGCATCTCTGATAATGGTATAGGCATATCAACAGAAAATATACAACATATTTTCCAGCCTTTCTACCGAGTTCCCACCGGCAATATTCATCGCGTAAAAGGCTTTGGATTAGGCCTGCATTATGTGAAGCAAGTAATCATAGAACATAAAGGACGCATTGAAGTGGAGAGTTCACCCGGTAAAGGAAGCACCTTTACTATTTATTTACCTATAAATATATGATACCACTCTTATTAATTGAAGATGAGAAAGATCTGGGCTTAATAATTGCAGATAATCTCCGTTCGTCCGAATATGAGGTTAGCCATTACCTTGACGGCCATGATGGGCTGAAAGCTTTCTTTTTAAAAAAACCTGCCATTGTCATTTTGGACGTTATGTTGCCTGGTTTAGACGGCTTCAAGGTTGCCCAAAAAATTAGGGAACGTGATCGGGAAACTCCTATTCTGTTCTTAACTGCAAGAACACATACCGAAGACGTCGTCAGCGCATTTGAATTGGGAGCAAATGATTATTTGCGGAAACCATTTAGTTTAGAAGAACTGAAAGTTCGAATAAATGCGCTGGTTCAGCGGAGTCAATGGCAGAGCAATAAAAGATTCTTATATATTGGCGAATATGTATTAGACAGCATGCGTCAGCATTTGAAGTATAAAGAAGACGAAATTAATCTATCGTTTAGGGAATGTGAGCTTATCAAAATGTTGTATGAAAACAAAAACAAAGTGATGAACAGACAGGATATCATACAAGCAGTTTGGCCACATGATAGGTTCTTTACAGGTCGAAGCCTCGATGTTTTTATCAGTAGAATCAGAACCTATCTACAGCACGATAAATCGATCTCCATCATAAACATTCGAGCAGTAGGCTATAAAATGATTATTTAATAAGTACTCACTAGGTCCATTGATCCAGCAATTTTTTAAAGGATTCTTTGTACAAATCACCAACCGGAATTTCGACCTGCTCAATATGCACACTGTTTCGTCCCAAGGCATCAATCTTGTTAATAGCAACGATAAAGGAACGGTGAATACGTAAAAAATGCGTCTCAGGAAGGCGCTCTTCGATACTTTTCAAGGTTGTTAACGAGATAATAGCTTGCTCTTTTTTATATAGATGAACCTTCACATAGTCTTTAATGGATTCTATATAAGCAATTTCATCTAAATCGATCCTAACCAATTTATAATCCGATTTAACAAATAAATAACGATCTTTATCATTCTTGTCTTGATTGGAAGTAGGGACTTCCAGCGACTCAAAATAGCTTTTTCCTTTATTTGCTGCTTGTAAAAACTCGTTATAATTAAATGGCTTTAATAAATAATAGAGGGCATCAACCTGATAACCTTCAATGGCAAATTGATTAAACGCGGTCGTAAAAATAATTCGGCATTTATTTTTCCTATTTGATTGGGCAAGCAATTTTGAAAATTCGATACCTGTTAACTCAGGCATATAGATATCTAAAAAGATCAATTGAACAGCAAGCTTGTCTAAAGCGGCCAAAGCTTCCACAGCACTTCCATAAGAACCCACTAGGTTCAAAAATGGTGTCTTCTCAATAAAGTTAGTAATTAACCCCAGCGCCAAAGGCTCATCATCAACGGCAATACAATTTAGAGTCATGATAGCATAAGGGTTAAATCAACTTGGTAAATCGTATCACTTGCTATTTTGTTAATTAATAAACGATGTTTACCTGGATACAACAAATTAAGCCGTCTTTTTGTGTTTTGCAAGCCTATACCGCTCCCTTCTAAAGAGCTGTTAGTCTTATCCTGAAGAGTATTGCTTACCCTGAAATGTAATGTTTCTTGTTTTATATGCACTTCAATTACTATTTCGCTCGGTTTTGTTACACTGATACCATGCTTGAAAGCATTTTCCACAAATGGCAAAAGTAACATGGGTGCTATTTTAAAATCATGTAAAAGCACGGGTTCATTGTAGACTACCTTATTATTGGCCTGCAACCTAAGTTTCATTAACTCAATATGGTCTTTAAGAAATTTCAATTCCTGTAATAAGCTGGTTTCATTTTGCGCCGTTTCATAAAGTAAATAACGCATCATCCTCGACAACTTATGCAAGGCCTCCCGAGAGAGCTCTACATCGGAAAATGATAAAGCATAAATGTTGTTAAGCGTGTTGAAGAAAAAATGCGGATTGATCTGTGCTTTCAAAAATGCTAGTTCAGATGCTATCTGCTGTTTCTGCAATTCGTCTTTTAAACGAGCATCCAGCTGCCATTGCCGTACCGCTGCTATCGTCGTACTAATACCTAATACCAATAAACTGAACATAAACGTAAAGCCGTCAATGAGCTCATCATGTCTAGGGGGGCGTTGCCTCAACTTGGCCATTACCATTTGAAAATCCAGCCATTTGTCGAGCCAAAAAGCAAGACACTGACCAAATAAAAGGGCAGCTACCAGCCATAAAAGAAAAAGTATACGCTTGTTTTTAAAAAGCAATTTAGGTGTAAAAAAAAGGGAGTTGCCGTAAAAAATCAGTACTAATAAAAGGATGATACAAATATGTTTTATCCAAAATGCTATAGGCAATTTAATACCCCAGCTAAGTGGCGGATAAAACAGTAGGATAAAGCCAAATAGCCCCCACAGTAATATATGCGTAAAAATGATTCCTAACGTTCTTCTGTTTGTTTTACCCATTACGTACTATTTTGATCTACAATGTTAGGGGATATTCTGAACTCTATAAAGATTAACCGACAGAAAGTTCACTTTTCTCGGCGAAATAGGCAAAACATACTTCAAATTACCTTTTTTAGAAATAAGGTATGTTTAGACAATTTTATCTGTAAAATAGCACTTTCTATCGAGCTTCCATGTGTATCAATCTAGAAAGCTTTTTTTAGTCCTGTAAAGCTTGTCTTTTTGTGTCGTTTACAACACATAAGATATGTCTATTAATTTGTTAAAATACGTTAGCTTCTTGGGCCTCTGGTTCTACGCTTTTTCTTCTAATGCACAAGATGGACAAACAAGCAAAAAATGGTGGTCATTAAAGGAATGTTTAGTCTATGCACAACAAAATAATATTACACTTAATAACCTGCGTTTGGCAAAACAAAGCGCTGATCAGAACCTTATTAGTGCAAAAGCCGCGGTATTACCGGATTTGAATGCCTCAGCCACCCAAAACGCCACACACTATGGGATTGCACAAGGTGAAGTTGGCAAATCAATTAACTTGAATGGAAATGCTGGCTTAAACTCTTCTGTAACCCTTTTTAATGGCGGGACGCTAAAAGCCAATATCCGTCAATCCCAGTTAGGTACTGAGATGGCTAATTTGGACATTGCCGAAGCGGGGAATAGCCTGTATTTACAGATTATCCAAGCCTACACCAACATCTTACTCGACAAAGAAACTATTCGATACGCACAGGACCTGGTGCAGACTTCGCAAGCGCAAACCGATCAAATGGACCAACAGTATAAAGTTGGAGCAGTAGCGCAAAAAGACCTGATTCAATTGCAAGCGCAGCTGGCCTCTGATCAGTATACGCTTACCAGCGCAAAAAATGCTGAAAGGCAAGACAAAATAACTTTGAAGCAGCTTTTACAGCTACCTGTTGATAACAATTTCGATATCGCTAAAACGGACACTTCATTTACCTTGGCAGCCATCCCGTCTCTCCGCGAAGTAATTCAGGAAGCGATAGCAAAACGTCCGGAAGTAAAGAACAGTATACTAAGTATCGAAAACAGCAAGCTGGATGTGAAAAAAGCAAAAGCCGGGTATCTACCTGTTATATCGTTGAACGGTGGCCTAGGAACAAGTTACAACAACAGCACCAGCATTGGTACTTTTAGGCAATTCGACAATAATTTCTATCAACAGATTGGTCTTACCGCCACCATTCCCTTGTTCAGCAGAAAGGTTAACCAAACAAACGTAGCGAAATCCAATATTGCTCTTAAGCAGGCTGAACTTGATCTGTTAAATACAAAGACCCTGCTTTCACAAACCGTAGAGCAAGCTTATATCAACACACAAAATGCATATAGCCAATACGATGCCTCCTCCGAGCAACTTAATTATAACAAGGAGGCTTACCGTATTGCCGGAGAAGAATTACGAGTGGGATCGGCCAATACAGTCGAATATATACAGCAAAAAAATCTGTATATACAAGCGCTACAAGCTTATACACAAGCAAAATATAGCGCCATGCTCTCCTTGAATGTATTCAATTTTTATAAAGGTGATTTTTCAGAAGATCAACCTTAGGCGTTACATAAAGCAAAATCATTTTATCTCTTGAATATTACATATGAACCGCAAAAAAATAATTATCATCGGCATATCAGTTTTGATACTGCTTACCTTGCTTTATTTCTTCTTCGGTAGAAAGAAAGAAGAAACGGTGGCCTTCGAAACTGCAATACCCGAAAAGGGTCACATCGCCGCCATCATCACTTCTACCGGAACGATTCAACCCGTGGATACTGTCGCAGTAGGTACTCAAGTATCTGGCATTATTGCAAGCATTTACACCGATTACAACGCACAGGTAAAGAAAGGCCAACTACTGGCCGAACTGGATCCTACACTTATGCAAGCCACCGTCGATCAGATTAAAGGGCAGCTCGCTCAATCACAAAGCAATTTAAATTATCAACAGATTAATTATGGTCGGCAGAAAGAGCTGTTCCATGTGGGAGCAATAAGCAAGGCCGCTTATGATTTGGCAACAAATTCTTACGAAACCGCCCAAGCGAGCGTAAATAGTATTAAAGCCCAACTAAGATCGGCACAACAAAACTTATCCTTTACAAAAATACATTCGCCTATCGATGGGGTGGTCTTGAACAGAAGCGTCAGTGTAGGCCAAACGGTGGCAGCTAGCTTCAATACGCCTACATTATTCAGCTTAGCAAAAGATATTACGAAAATGCAAGTGCAGGCCAAGGTAGATGAAGCTGATATTGGCGACGTGCAGAAAGGCGACCGCGTAACCTTTACTGTGGATGCTTATATTGATCAAACATTCGAAGGTAAAGTAGCTGAAATACGCCTGCAGCCCAGCACTTCTAACAATGTGGTTACCTACACTACGATTATTGAAACGAGTAATGCGGATATGAAATTAAAACCGGGCATGACGGCTACCGTTACTATTTATACGAAAGAGGCCGACAATGCATTAACCGTTCCCGTTAGTGCTTTGAAGCTCTCCATCGAACCTGGTCAACTTAAACCACCCTATCAACTGGTGCAAAATAAAGTGGATGACACGGCGCAAAATGAAGTATGGGTACTGAAAGGAAATCGGGTTATTAGACGACCGGTGAAGATTGGAATTAACGATAACACAAAAGTACAGATAACAGGCGGTGTAGGAGCGGGGGATAGCGTTATCACCTCCATCTTAAGTACAAAAGAGACGACCACCCAAAGTGTGGGATCAAATCCTTTCTTACCAACACCAAGGAGGAGAAGATAATGGCAGAAATACTAAATATTACGGATTTGAAACGGGAGTTTCTTGTCGGATCTCAGGTAGTACGTGCATTAAAAGGAGTGGATTTCACTGTCGATACGGGTGAATTTTTAACTATCATGGGAAGTAGCGGCTCAGGTAAGTCTACCATGCTCAATATTTTGGGCTGCTTAGATAAAGCCACAGCCGGTGATTATCTTTTAGATGGGGTTAACGTTAGAAGCTTAAGTAAGGATGAATTGGCTAAATTGAGAAACAAAAAAATAGGCTTTGTTTTTCAGGCATACAATTTATTGCCCCGAACTTCTGCTTTGGAAAATGTGGAATTACCTTTACTCTACCAGCCGGGCATTTCTCATAAAGAGCGACAGGAACGGGCGATGCATGCGCTGGAAATGGTAAAGCTAGAAGATCGCCACGACCATACGCCAAGTCAGCTTTCAGGTGGCCAACAGCAACGGGTAGCTATTGCAAGAGCCTTGGTGAACGAACCGGTAATGATTCTAGCGGATGAGGCGACGGGAAATCTGGACACGAGAACTTCCTATGAAATCATGACCCTCATGCAGGAGCTAAATCAAGAGCAAAAGAAAACCATTGTGTTTGTTACCCACGAGCCGGATATTGCTTCTTTTAGCAGCAGAACCATCATGCTGAGGGACGGGAAAATTCAACGGGATACACCGAATGTGGATATACGCTCTGCTAAAGGTGCTTTGGCTACCTTACCAAAAAATGATGATTATTGATCGCTAAACAATAAAAGCACACATATAAGCTCCTCCAAAAGGTTTGCTTATTAACATACATATACTTCATGAACTACGTCAATTTATTACGCATTGCGCTTCGAGCCATTCAAAGAAATAAGCTAAGGGCATTTCTTACCATGCTGGGCATTATTATAGGTGTGGCGGCAGTGATTACCATGATGTCTATTGGTGAAGGCTCCAAGCAAAGTATTCAAAGTACTTTTTCAAGTATGGGTTCCAATATGATTACCATCATGCCGTATAATAATAGCCCGATGCCTGGAGGTGTGCGCTTGGGAGCATCCAGCGTACAATCACTTACGCTTAGTGATGTCAACAAAATTAGGCAGGAAGTTACCGAGATCAATGCATTATCTCCCGGCGTGTCCAGTAGCGGACAGGCTATTCGCGGGGCTAATAATTGGCCGACATCTCTACAAGGTGTCTCTGCCGATTACCTCCAAATTCGTCAGTTAAGCATTAAAGATGGATCTAATTTTACCGACGAACAGGTAAAAGCTTCTGCAAAGGTATGTCTGATAGGGCAGACGGTTGTCGACAACTTGTTTAAAGAACATGAAAATCCCGTAGGCCAAATCATCCGTTTCGGAAAAATACCATTTCAGATTATCGGAGTATTAAACGCCAAAGGCCAAAACACTTTTGGACAAGATCAGGATGATATTATCATTGCACCCTATACAACTGTGATGAAACGGATACTGGCAACCACTTATTTACATAACATTTATGCGGCCACTCCAACAGAAGCCCTATCAAATCAAGCGATGGAGCATATTACCTCCGTGCTACGTAAAAATCATCGTATACGGGAAGGTTCGGAGAATGACTTTGAAGTGCGCACAATGGCAGAATTGATTCAAATGCTTAGCTCAACCAGTGGCATGATGACATCCCTATTAACAGCAGTAGCAGGCATTTCACTTCTTATAGGCGGTATAGGAATTATGAATATTATGTATGTATCTGTTACAGAACGCACACGGGAAATTGGCTTACGTTTATCAATCGGGGCACGCGGTAAAGATATTTTATGGCAGTTTTTAACCGAGGCTGTAGTAATTAGTATGACAGGAGGGGTTATAGGCGCCATGCTGGGAATCGTCGCCTCGCTCACTATATCAAACCTCGTTCACTGGCCTATTGTAATATCCGAATCGTCTATTATAATCTCGTTTATAGTTTGCGTCATCACAGGTGTCTTTTTTGGTTACTACCCCGCAGTGAAAGCCGCAGCTTTAGATCCTATTGAAGCACTTAGGTATGAATAGGGAAATAGTTAATTAGCCAATGTGATAATTAGCCAATGTGATAATATTGGCCACAATCGGTTCCCAAGCGCATCGCTAAGTTGTTGAGTAGTAAAAATAGTTAAAGTAGTACTGACAACTAATAACGGATAACTAATAACGAACAACTAAACTAATAAAAAAGCCTGAATTTCTTCAGGCTTATATGTGGTTATTTTCATAGGTAGTTTTTTAGTAATGATCTTATTTACCTGAATTTTTAATTGAGGTAACATCATTACGAATCTCTTGGGCAAGATTCTTTAGATCCTGCATAGCTTTACGCACGCGAGTACCAGCAGCAGCATTTCCTTTGTTGTAGAATTTGTCAGCATCACCTTCTACAGAAGCAATGAGCTCTTTTAATTTTCCAAATTTGTCCATTGTAATTAAATTTTTAATTTAAGTGATTATAAAGACAAGAAAACCTTGCCCCATCTTTATTGGCCATTTAAACTACATTTTTCGTACCAAATCCTATAAAAAACGCGTAAATATTGGATAAATGTGGAAAACATAGGCGAATCTGAATAAAATTATGCCGATTTGTGCCTTAAACACCAAGAATAAAAGACATTAATTGCAACGATGTCTGTTTTGTATATTATTAAAATCATCACACTGTAGCTTTTTAAAGACGGTTTCTGGCACCCGAACAGCTCACAAATGGAGTATAAACGCTATTGAATTAAGACGCCTTCTTCCTCGAAAAGTGATATTGTTTCTTTATCAATGGTATCATCCGTTAGAACCACATCGATAGCTTTAACAGAACAAACAAAAAACGGCTCTGCTGTGCCCACTTTGTTGATAGTAGATAAAGCAATCACCGTTTTTGCATTTGCAACGATGTTTTTCTTAATGAGACAATCCTCGTAATCCCTGGTGGTAATACCACGTTCGAGATCAATACTACATATACCAAGGAAAGAAATATCTGCCTTGATATTTCGAATGGCATCTATTGTTTCCGAGCCTAAAGTTGTAAACGTCTTCTTATTTAAGCGTCCTCCAATAAATATAACTTCCGCTGATGGGTAATCCTCCAAGATATTTACTACGGGAAAGCTATTTGTCACTACGGTGATTTGTATATCTTTTGGCAATGCAGCCGCCACTGCTAACGTAGAGGTACCGCCATCAAAAAAAACAACCTGCCCATCCTCCACAAAACGAACAGCCTTCTGTGCGATAATTTCTTTTTGGGCGACTTGTAAATGTTCCCGGTCCCGATAATGATGAGGCACTGGCGAATGTGCAATGGCACCTCCTCTTACTGCCTTAATAATTCCTAAATCAGCAAGCTCTTTAATATCCCTTCTAACGGTATCTTCAGAAACATGCAACAATTCACTCAGCTCTTTTAACTGCGCAGATTGATTATTTGTAATATGTTTCGTCAATAACTGATGTCGTTCGGCCTTAATCATATGTTTGCAATTTAATGCAAAATTAATAAATAAAAATTGCAAAATATAGCAATATATTGTATTTTTGTTGCAACTTATAGCATTAATACATAATATGAAGAAAAGATCGATAGCTATTGATATGGATGGTGTACTTGCAGACACCGAAGTGCAATATTTAAATTACTATGAACAGGCGTTTGGAAAACGTTTAACAAAAGAAATATTCCACAACGTGGCAGAGGCAGAAGCTTTACCTGATGGAGCGATATATAAATTTTTGTTTACGCCCGGTTTTTTTAGAACTATTCCGGTTATGGAGGGCGCAGTAGAGGCAGTGAGATCTTTACAAAAAGATTTTGATATATATATTGTATCTGCAGCCATGGAATTTCCCTTATCATTATATGAAAAGAAGGAATGGTTAGGAGAGCATTTTCCTTTTATTCACTGGAGCAATATCATTTTCTGTGGTGACAAGAGTATTATAGACACCGACTATATGATTGATGATTACTGCAAAAATTTAGACTTCTGTAAAGGTAAACCGATTATGTTTTCTGCAGGCCATAATGCTAATATTACGCATCATGTTAGAGCCAATAACTGGAAAGAAGTGGTAGAATTGTTTGTACAAGAGCTCTCGCTTTAGCGGGCTAATAGATTCTTATTTGATCATGCTCAAAAGAATCCCTGTAAATACCGCAACGGGTATATTCCGTTGTGGATAGTATGCTGGTTTTGCTAACTGCCGCAATGGAAACAATATATTTTACTTTCTTTATGCAATAGTTAGAACGCTACTCCTGTACCCACAAATATGCCGAAATCACCTTTGCTTGTTAACCCAAAGTCAACCCGCGTATCTAATCTAAATTTCGGAACGAGTTGCTGTCTAAAGCCTACTCCGTAAAAAGCTTTCATCGAGGCTTTATAATCTTTAAAGAAATTTTTGGCATCATCGCCTAAACCCGCAAACACCGCATAACCGAAACGTGGATCTACTTCTGAAAAGTAAGACCTGTATTCGGCCTGCACGCTATAAACTTGCTCGGCGATATAAAGGTTCCTCCAAACACCACGAAATGCTCTATCAGCTGTCATATATGGTAACTGATAAAAAGGGACATCACCACCCCAAGTTCCGTTAAACATTGCTTGAACAGCTAATACGTCACCCTTTATCAACCAGTTTACCGGAAAGTATTTGCGATAATCAAATTTTATCTCGTGATATTGATAGTCGCTTATGAGATCCTTATTAAACCGGTAATAATTTACCTCGAGCCAGCTCCCTTTACTGGGGAAGATGATATTGTCTCTTTTATCCATTCGTAACACCGGCCCAATTCCAAACACCCATCCACCGGCACCACCGTTAAAGGCCAACATGGGGTCTTGCTCGAAGCTAAGTCGACTATCTTTTCGAAGTTTATATCCTAAACCTATAAAAAATCGATCAGACAATATCCTGCTAATAGAACCATCCAATATAATATTATCTGAAACATAAGCCGTTTTATGTTCCCGCTCACTTTCTTTGCCAACGCCAAAAAAATAATTCTTACTATTATTCGTAAAAGACAATGTGTTTACAAAATACCACCTATGTTTATAATAAGCTTCCAAAAAACCACCAACAGATAACTGTTTGCCATTAAACCCGTAAGAAACCGCTGGCACAAAAACTGTTGGTTGCGAAAACTTTGACGAATCATTGGTTTTCGGGTACCAAATCATCGTGGTGGCAGCTCCTAAGATTAATCCTGTTTCTCTTGTATAACCAAGAATTGGCTTCGGATGCATTTTAAACCTATTCTCTTTATTCTTTTCAAAATAAGGCACATCTGCTACCGATCCTTCTTCTTCGAGAAACGAAATGGAACGCCATTCATTGCCTTGTTTTAGCAGGAGTTCATTCTTATCATTAAAGGAAGGCTGTAAGTAAACCTGATTGAATTTGCTGATAAGCTTTTTCTGATCTATATTCCAAACATAAAGGTCTCCCAGTTCATCTAAACTTAACAGATGCTCACCGAGTCTGTCATAGCTTAGCCAAATAACTTTTGCCTGATGCGCTTTTACTTCTGCTATTACTTCATCTGAAAGATCTCTTATTTGTATAATATTTTTATCTGTTACGCTAGCAAATTCTTGTTTACGTGGGTTAAAAACCAATAATCGCTGTTTCTCTTTTTGCCAATTAACTTCTTTCTTCTCAAATGAATGATAATCCAAAAGTTGAATAAGGCGATTATTAGTAAAACCAATGATCTTGCCATCGCTGCTTATTCCAACTGAATTTATATCGGAAGCAATACTCCTTGTATGGATAGCTTGCCATGTATGTATGCTATATCTACTCAGTTTTTGCTGGAAAACACTAGGCGAATGTACGAGAAGAACTTCGGCCGCTGATGCATTAAACACGGCAAAAACGGATCTAAAGGAAAGGTCTGCTACTTGTTTGATGCTTGCTTGATCTACCGAATAAATCGTCGTTCGGTTATCTCCGCCCGAACTAACGCATAACTTTCCATCAGGAGAGAATAAAAGTAATCCGCCTAAGCCTCTCTTTGGCAGCGTGAATTCACCTATAATGCTTTTATCCTGCGTATTCTGAAAGAGCAAACGATCGGGTAATTCATTTACGGAGATGGGAAGCATTGGGTTAACGATTTCTTGGAGTGCAGCAGATTGCTGCCCGTTTACAGCCGAAATGTTTAAAAAGAGAAGGAGCAAATAAAAAAGCCGTTTTAGCATATAAGATACTTTAAGGTAGTTCAATAGGAAGACGCTGTTTAATTTGTATTTAAAAAACAAAAATCGAAAAATTTAACATATTACATACCGAAGAGATATAACAAAAACAATATCTAACAGTGCCTCTAAAATAAGAGATGATTTAGATAGTAAGAAATTCATTACACCAACGACAGCTTTTATTCTATCAATACCATCATTAAAAAAACAAAAATCGTTTATTGTTGCTGGCTTTTCCTATAAACAATACCTTTAATAAAACCCACATAATAGCTTGAATGACTTAGCTCTGTATATCCTGAATTTTTAAAATATTTCTCCATATCTACAAGTTTTTGCGCTTCGACGTCACAGATATAACGAAAAAATTTATACATGATTGTTAGTACCCATCTTTTCCAACGGCGGTCTTTATGTGGATTAACATAAAAATCTGTATATAACCAAATACCCAAATAACGAAGCTGTTGGTTTAATAACTTAAACACCTGGGCGGCCCTTTCTTCAAGAAAATTATCAAATAAAAAAGCGGTGATAACAATATCAAATGAATTGCTCGGCCGGTAATCCTCTATGGCTGCTCGAAAAA